>CAZPAE010000392.1:0-3608 GCA_964584455.1 uncultured Thioalkalispiraceae bacterium | reverse complement strand
TATTTGAAATTTATTTGAATCCGGAACTTGCTGAGTCTAATCCACAAGGGTTAAAAACAGAAATTTATTTTCCATTAAACTAATCTGCATATCAGCTCAGACCTAAGCGGGTATCATCGTAAGCACACAGGCTAGATTAATGCCTGTGTGCAACTTAGCATATTATTCATCTTCAGGTACGCCCTGCCATAACATCTCATAACCGATTTCATAAGTTTCTTCGCAATAAGCTTGTAGCGCAGAAAACTTCTTATTAAAGGTTTCATCAGCATGGGACTTTTCATGTTGTTCAAATGACTTCCAGTAAGTCATGATAACAATATGGTCTTCGGTCATTTTTTTGGAATCGAATGAACCTTCGTCTGATACAAACCCGGTAAACTTATAAACTTGGCCGCCGATAAAACCGCCCTCGTCATCACCGTAGGTGTTTTTTACCACATTGCACATTTCGCCAAGGGCTAATTCTACATCTTCAACAGTCACGCCTTGTTTGAGTTTAACCACGTTAAATAACATGACACAGCCAAAAGGAATCGTAATAGGGTGAAACATGTATAATCTCCGTCAATCATTGCTTGAATAATTTCATTATTAAAAGTATAACTATTGCACATTAAAAGTGCTTAAAAAGAATACATCGGCGTTTGTCGTCATAAACTGAGAAAACCGGCCTATTTATCTGCATATCCATTGCATAAACGACCTAATATCGTAATTGGGTTATTATTTTTAAGGGATACAGGGTGAGGCTAAGAAGAAGGGTGGTCCATTTGAGCCAAGTAGATTTACAACAACGTCAGTATGCGGCATTAGCTCCGGTGTTTGCGCTTGCGGGGGTTTTTATTCATCCTTCTGCGAGTACATTGATCCCGTTTATTTTGTTTTTTATTTTCCGCAAGTTAAATAAACCGTTTGCAGAAGGTGTGGCACTGCGCACAGCCGACTTAGCGTTTACCATTCAACTTGCCATTATGTTGTTTAGTTTAGGTTTACGGTTAGCCTTATTCTTTATTAGTATTTCTACACAATTGGCCTCGCAATTAATGTCGCTGTTTACCGTGATCGTATTAGTTTATTTTGCCGTATCTTTAGTCATCGGTGGTGTCCAAGCGGTGCGCGGCCAAGTGTTTCGCTACTGGGTTTCGTTCCGAATTGCCGAGCGTATTTTTACGGCGTTAGATAAAAAGCCACGTTAGTGGCAAGCCAGGTCTTTTAGGCGGCAATCCAGCTTGGGCGATAAGCGACTAAGCAAAGCTAAAAACAACTCTGCTGTTCCTAACGCATCATAAAACGCATTATGGGCTTTATATTCCGGTAATGCATAGCGCCGACGTAAATTAAATAAACGTAAATCACCATGCTTAAGGGTAATCTGTTCCCGTGTAAGTTGGCGCTTTGCCAAAACTTCTGTATCAATAGTGGGAATGTAAAAGGGTTGCTGATAGAAGTATTGGCATAAGCGAGATAAAAAGCGTTGTTCCACATTGGCATGGTGTACCAATAGTACACGACCGCTTAATTGTGTTAGTAGATGTGTCAGAGTGGTTTTTATTGACTTACCTTGTTGCATGATGTCATCGGTAATATGGTGCAACACAGCGCTTTGTTCCGAAATGGTTTGCGGTGTGTAGATAATATTATGTTGTGCCGTGTTCAGCGCAATACTTAAGCCATGTATTGTTACCATGCCGACACTAACAATATGATCAGTCTGTGGGTCTAGCCCTGTGGTTTCAAAATCTAATGCAACAATCTCACATTGCTGGATAGGTGTTTTAAGATCAACAAACGGTGTAGCATAGTAATCACGCAAAGGGCCGGCTTGTGTTTTTTTAAGCAACGCTTTGCGCCGCCTATCTGCACCCAATAATTGCCACAGCATGTTAAATTAACCGCCCTGCCTGGTAACGGTTTTCCAAAACCTCTTGCATGGTCTTAATGATGCTAAACGCATCTTTTAGGTGGTGGCGTTGTAAACCAGAAAGTTCGCTTGGACTAAGATAATTATCGGCAGCCTTAGCATGGCGAATTTGATGGGCTTGATGTTCGATACGTAAGCTACTAATCAGCTCTAATGCATCCATTAAGTTTGATGCCATATCAGCACTTAATGCACCACAAGCTTGGGCTTGTTGAAGTCGGTGGGTTGTGTTGATATCTGTTAACCCATTGGCCAAAGCATAAATACGTGCAATATCCACAATCGGTACAATACCTCGGTGTTTAATATCCAAGGTCTTATTATGTTCACCAGAGGGGATTAGAACAAATTGGCGAAAAAACCCCAGTGGTGGCCGATGAGTTAACGCATTAGCAACCATATAGCTAAGAAAGATACCATTTTCTTGAGTTTGCTTAAGAACATGTTTTTGTAAAGTATGATATAAATCGCGATCACCGTAGATAGGCCGTAAATCAAAAAAGATACTCGATAACATTAATGATTTGGGTTCAGGCTTATGAATCCAGATATCAAACTGGTTTTTCCAGTGGTCCAATGGTTGGCACCAGTTAGGATTAGTTGCCATGGCATTACCTGGACAATAAATATAACCACAGGCATTTAGGCCATCACTCACAAACTGACTGAGCTTGCTAAAGTAGTCGTGATGTTCAGGTTGTACTTCATTGGATAGTATCAGGGCATTATCTTGATCAGAGTGCGAGGTTTGTTCTGCACGTGCTTGAGAACCACCGGCGGCCCAAACATAAGGCACTGGCGGTGGGCCAAAAGTGTGTTCTGCAAGATTGAGCAAGCGGCGTGTAAGGCTGTCGGTAATAGACGAAATAGCTTCACCAATATGCAATGCGGTGGTATTGGCATTGGCCAGTTGTAATTGTAATTCAGGTAAGCGTTGACTGATTTTAACCAGTGCATCTACAGAATGCGCTTTTTCTATATCAGATGATAAAAACGCCGGGTTAGTACTTAAATGTCGGACGATATCCGAAACCGATAAATTACCCACCGGTTGACCATGGTGCATAATGGGTAAATGATGAATACCTTTATGAGTCATGATCAGTAGTGCATCAGATAATAAGGTATCATGTTCCACATGGATTACATCGTCGGACATAATCTGGCTAACAGGCGTATGACGGCTCACGCCAGCAGCCAAACACCGGCGCCTTAAATCACGATCAGTTAATACCCCCACCAACTTTTGATCACGCATAATTAACACCGCGGCCACATTTTCTTGTGACATCATTTGTGCGGCGTATTCAATAGAACAATCATGATCCAAGGTAACTGGTATGCGATCAGTCAGCTCATTAACTTCTAATGCCATAGCACGATAAGGCCAAACCTGTTGGCTGGGTTGTTGGCGTGTTGCTAAAGCATGTTGTATGCGCTCACTTAATGTGGCATGAAAATGCTGGGAAAATGCATCAGACTGTTGACTGAGTTGCTGAATAGTCTCATAAGGTAAAATATAAATTAAGCTATCTTCTGTTGTTTGCCCTTTATATAGTGCCGCCATATGATCAATTTGTTGGCTATTACACAGAATATCCCCTTCTGATAAACGCGTGATGATGTCATCTTGTTGATCACGTAACTCTACGGCACCACTACGTAAAATAAATAAAGACTCATC
>CAZPAE010000391.1:0-3626 GCA_964584455.1 uncultured Thioalkalispiraceae bacterium | reverse complement strand
TGATGAAGTGATGCAAGTGGTACGCGATGTATATGGTTTTGACTATGAACAACACGCCAATGCATACCACGTTTACCCTGATGCCATTCGCACCCGCATTTTCAAATTAGACTATTTAGCAGTAAAGCGTGCCGGTTCTTCTACAGTACGTGTTAGCTCAGGCCAAGTTACCCAATCAGATTTATCCAGCTCGGATAGTGATAGCAATACAACCAGCAGTTCTCGCGAGACAGTAGCGGCCAGCAGTATTGATACCACCAATGACTCTGATTTTTGGACTGAACTTCGTACTTCACTAAGTTCCATGGTCGGTGAAGGCGAAGGGCGCAGTGTGGTGATTAGTCCACAGTCCGGTGTCATAGTGGTACGTGCCATGCCCGAAGAGTTACGTGCCATCGATCGCTACTTAAAAACCACCCAAAACATTATGCACCGCCAAGTGCTTATCGAAGCCAAAGTTATTGAAGTGACCCTAAGCGATGGCTTTCAGTCAGGCATTAACTGGGCAGCACTGAAAAACACCGGAAGTAGCTCGGTTGTATTAGGGCAAACCGGTGGTGGAACTATTTTTGATAATGGTACTAGCGTCATCGATGGCAATACCGGCGATTTAAATCCCGGTGCGTTAAACCAAGTCACCGGTACCGCCACTTCAGCCTTTGGCGGGGTATTTACCGCGGCATTGAATATTCGCTCTAATTTTGCGGCGTTTATCGAGCTACTTGAAACACAAGGCAATGTGCAAGTGCTATCAAGCCCACAAGTCTCCACCATGAATAATCAAAAAGCGGTGATTAAAGTAGGCACGGATAAGTTTTTTATTACTGATATTGAAACCAATACTAATACCAGTAGTGCCACCAGTAACACTGAAAACAACGTAGAGCTAACCCCGTTTTTCTCTGGTGTGGCATTGGATGTGATTCCTCAAATTAGTGAAGATAATGAAATTACCTTACATATTCATCCTACAGTGGTGGATGTGACCGAAGAAGTGAAAAATATTTCTATATCTGGTTCCACCACACTCAGCGTGCCGTTAGCGGTGAGCTCGATTCGTGAATCCGATACAGTCATACGCGCGAAAAATGGACAGGTCGTGATTTTAGGTGGCTTAATGAAAAATAAAACCACCGACGATGAAAACGCCGTACCAGTACTAGGCGATATTCCTTTGATTGGTAGCCTATTCCGACATACCAAACAAACGACGGTGAAAAGCGAACTAGTTATTTTATTAAAGCCTACTGGGGTAGAAGGATCAGGGTCGCGTCAGTGGTCACAAGGTTTACGACAAGCGCGGCAAAATTTACAACGGATCGTTAAGCACCCTGCTGCACCCGCAACAGCAGAGGATGAATAGGGTCATATCATGTATCAAAAATACTTTGGTTTAAAAGAGATACCCTTTTCACTATCACCGGATACCAGCTATTTCTTTTCTTACGGACACTATGCCAGTGCATTAAATACACTATTAGTTGCGGTACGAACCGGCGAGGGGTTTATAAAAGTCACCGGTGAAGTGGGCACTGGCAAAACATTACTGTGTCGCAAGCTGATGAATATTCTTGGCGACAAAGTCAAAGTCGTTTATATCCCCAACCCCCAATTATCTTCCCATGGTTTACAAGTGGCACTGGCTGAAGAGCTAGGTATAAAGATTACTCGCTATGTGCATCGTCTAAATAAAATGATCACCGATCATTTATTAATGTTAGCGCGCCAAGGTAAGCGGGTTGTACTGTGCTTGGATGAAGCGCAGGCCATGCCAGAAGAAACCATGGAGTCATTACGTCTGCTCACTAACTTAGAGACCGAAAAATTTAAGCTAATTCAAGTGGTGATGTTTGGCCAGCCCGAACTCAATACCCTATTGGATCGTGCTTCGGTTCGACAATTAAAACAACGGATCACCTTTTCTTATCAACTACAGCCTTTAGATCGCGCAGGCATGGATGCTTATATTATGCATCGATTAGTCGTCGCCGGTTGTCGTGCCGGGATGATTTTCGATAACGGTGCTTTAGAGCAGGTATATAGGTCTAGTAGAGGCATTCCACGTTTGGTCAATATTCTTTGCCATAAGGCACTCATGGCATGTTATGGGCAGGGTGTACGTCAAGTGGGCGAGCAACACATGCTATTGGCCATTCGTGATACAGAAGATACTCAAACCACACCACGACGCCGTTATTGGTGGCGTAGAATGGCCGCCAGCTTTGCCGCGGTGGTGGTGCTATCGGTATCCGGTTTAATGGCTACCTCACATTAATATTGTTATGAGCTTAATTAACCAAGTTTTAAAAGACTTAGAACAACGCCACGCGGCGGAAATGCAAACCGCTGGCGCTGAATTGCATGGCCTACACTATGTCGACACGACACCAGCTAACAAAAAACAATATTATCGAACCATTTGGATCTTAACAGCTACACTATTGTGTTTATGTGTGGTCAGTATGGGCGTGGTGTTATGGCCACATTCATCGCAACCTATCTCATCACCGATACAAACCGCAACCACCCAACAAGTTGAAACAACGGTTGTAAAAACCCCTGAGCCCATAGCGCAACAAGCTGCGGTTATTGAAGCACCAGCACCGGTTAAGCCAAAGCCATTACCCGTTGCTAAAGCACCGATGACAACCACAACACACGTATCGCAAGCTAAGACACCACCGGTGGTCGACTATCAAGCCGCGAAACCTGCGCCAACGGCTAAACGCCCAATAACAAAATCATTTAAAACACCTGCTACAGCAGCCACTGCACACACCAGCCAAAGCCAATTTAATAAAAGCCAAGTGCCGTTACGGCCAGAACAAAAAGCCGAGTTAGCTTATCAACAAGGTTATGATTACCTCAAAGGCCATCAGTCACGTCAGGCCGAACAAGTGTTACGTCAAGCACTTAGTGTGGCGCCAAACCATATTAAAGCCAGAGAGTTATTAGCTGGGATGTATATCAAACAAGGCCGCTGGGTAGAGGCAAATGATTTGTTGCGTGATGGCACCCGGTTAATTCCACAGCACCATACCTTTACCAAACTCTACGCGCGCAGCTTAATGCAAATGAATCGCGACGGTACAGCGATCTACGTATTAACCCAAGCCCAACACCGCCCCAATATGGCGAATGATCCAGAGTACTACGCTATTTTGGCGGCACTGTATCAACGCCAACATCAACACCAACAAGCTGCCACCACCTATGCAAGTATTCTTAAAATTAGACCTAAAATGGGTATCTGGTGGGTTGGTATGGGGATCTCGTTAGAAGCCATGGGCCAAGCAAAACAAGCCGCCCAAGCGTATAGCCATGCTCGACAAAGTGGTAGCCTACACGGTGATGTGGCTAAATACACCGACAACCGCTTACTCGCCCTGCAGGAAATTGACTATCCGATGGAGTAATAAACGTTAATGCATTGTTAACGATTACCATCGCTACTGTTGTCAGCCTAATTCTCTTCCTTTATTCATTCTTGTTATTTATGAGATTGCCGCGTCATTCGTAAAACCGTCGGTTTTTCTTATTCCTCGCAATGACGGTATTTTGTATCGTGAGCGTAACAATGTCCGTTCGGAGGTCATTAGATATGTGTACCATCATGGTGCGCATTG
>CAZPAE010000390.1:789-3630 GCA_964584455.1 uncultured Thioalkalispiraceae bacterium | reverse complement strand
CACCTCGGGTGATGATCAATCAACAAGACTTGGCGGCCACCGAGCTGATTCAAGTGGGAAGCCGGGTTAACTATCGTTTGTTAGTCGCAGGGCAACCGGAGCAGGTTGCGTTATTTAGTCAGCAAGTGAAACAAGCCAGCCTGCCAGGCGAGACGTTTTTAGCTGTCAAAGACGGGCGGCCTGAAATTCGGTTTGCCTTTGAGCGGGCTGATTTTTTCTTAAATATTGTGGCATTAATGAGTGTGTTACTCGGTAGCATTGCCATTGCCATGGCAGCGCAACGTTATACGCGTCGCCACATTGATACCGTGGCGATTTTACGCACCATGGGACTAACACAGAATAAGTTATTCTTATTGTTTTTGTTAGAGATGATGGTGTTTGCTATTGTCGTGAGTCTGTTGGGTAGTTTTATTGGCTATAGTGCACAGTTTTTGTTGGCAGAAATTATGTCGGCTTTAATTGTCACCGATCTCCCTTCACCTGGGTTTTCTCCCGTGATAGTTGGCACGGTGACCGGGTTTATTGTGTTGCTAGGTTTTGTGATGCCGCCGATTTGGCTATTAAAACAAGCCCCGCCTATTAGAGTATTACGCCGTGACCAGGCTGTATCACTATTTAATAAGTCTTTTGTGGTGGTGTTTATTGGGGCCATCTTTGTGTTATGGATATGGCGGCTCGGTGAAGGAAACGTGGCGCAATATATTTTATTGGGGACCATTGGGACTATTCTCACGCTATATCTTGCTGCAAGATTATTAGTTTATATTTTAAAACCAACCCGCGGGCTTATTGGTGTAAGTTGGCGTTATGGGTTAGCTAATTTAACCCGACGTGCCAATTTATCTTCCTTGCAGATTACCGCATTCGGTTTGGGTATTATGCTCATTCTACTTAGCTCATTAATTCGTACGGAATTGTTAACTGGATGGCAGCAAAGTATGCCAGCGGATACGCCAAATTACTTCCTGGTTAATATTCAAAAACAGCAGCTTGATGGGATCCGTGGTTTTCTAAATCAACAGCAAGTAGCCGTTCCGGAGTTTTCCCCGATGACCCGAGGGCGGTTATTACAAGTAAATGGTCAAGATGTGGATCCAGCTAATTATGAAAATCCACGTGCCAAGCGTTTAATCTTAAATGAGTTTAACTTATCGTGGCGTGAAAACTTACCGGAAAGTAATATTATTTTGACTGGTCGGTGGTGGGAAGAACATGAGAAAGGCCAGCACTATATTTCGTTAGATCCACAGGTGGCTGAATCATTAAAACTCAAGCTTGGTGATAAGCTTTTATTCAATGTGGCGGGTAATGAATTGGAGCTGACCTTACTTAACACGCGAGGGATTAATTGGGGCACATTCCAGGTTAATTTCTTCGCTTTATTGCCCCATGGTTTGCTTGAAGATTTGCCAAGCAATTGGGTAGCGAGTATGCACTTAGCTGAGGAAAAATCATCGGTCATGGTAGGGCTAGTCAAAGCTTTTCCTAACATTACCGTGATTGATATCGATGTGGTGATTAGTCGTATTCGTGGTTTAATGGATCGCATTGCGGCAGCGATTGAATACATGCTCGGATTTACATTATTAATAGCCTTAATCATTATGTTAACTGCGATGCAGGCTACACAAGATGAGCGTCGACATGAGGCAGCATTGCTGCAAACCTTAGGTGCACCTCGAAAGTGGATTTTGAAAAGTGTGTTAGCAGAATTTGCTGCATTAGGATTAGTCGCTGGTGGTATAGCAGGTATTGCAGCTTCACTAACAGGCTGGGTATTAGCAGAAAAAGTATTTAAGTTTGATTATACGGTGTCGCTATCGCCGATTCTTATCGGTATGCTTGCAGGCGCGGTTACAATTAGTCTCATTGGTTGGTTCGGTACACAACGGGTATTGAAACAACCGCCAATTGATACTTTTCGACGTGCCTAGTATTGTTAATTAATCCCTAAGCGTTGCATACGTCGCCATAGGGTTGTGCGGTCAATGCCCAATATTTTAGCGGCATCGGATTTATTTCCATTGGCAGATTCTAAAGCACTCATGATTTGATGACCTTGCAATAAATCATGTTCCCGGTCCTTGTTAAGATATTCATTGTCTTTACGGAAATAATTATAAATATCTTGCGGTAAGCTTTCGGGGGTAACGGTTTTATCTATCGCACAGATAATGCCATGCTCAACGGCATTCTCTAACTCACGTACATTACCGGGCCAGGGATAATTCATCATCATCCGCATGGCATCTTGATTACACTCCATATCGGCAGGATAACCACGAGCAGCTAAGCGTTTACAAAAGTGCTCGGTTAACAAAGCTATATCACCGGGGCGTTCACGTAGCGAGGGGATCGTTAACGGAATCACGGCTAAGCGATAAAATAGATCAGCACGAAACTCACCATTGTCTACCATGTCGCGTAGGTTTCGGTTTGAAGCAGCAAGAATACGCACATCAACCTTAACCGGTTTATCCGAACCAACCATTTCAATTTCTTGATCTTGAATAGCACGTAATAACTTCGCTTGTAAGTGTAAGGGGATCTCGCTGACCTCATCTAAAAACAAGGTACCCTTGTGGGCAGACTGAAAACGTCCAGCGCGGTCAGCAGTGGCACCGGTGAAGGCACCTTTCTTATGACCAAACAGTTCTGATTCAATTAATGTTTCAGGGATTGCCGCGCAATTGACTTCCACAAAAGGATGCGCAGTACGCCGACTAAGACGATGAATCATTCGCGCCAGCATGGTTTTACCGGTACCCGATTCACCTTGTAATAAAACAAACGCATCACTGGGAGCAATTTGTTGAATACGATCGACCACTTCTAACA
>CAZPAE010000390.1:0-777 GCA_964584455.1 uncultured Thioalkalispiraceae bacterium | reverse complement strand
TCATTACTTTCAAAGTCGCGATGATGTGATTTGTAAACTGCTTCGATACGTCGTTGTTCAGTACGGTCGCGTACTAGCACTAAGCGCATTTTTTTATCATGTTCAACACATTCGACTGCACCGGTATTGAATTCTAAATACCGATCTTCGCTATCAATTTGCAATCGTTCTTCAAAACAAACAAAGCGACCGCTAGGTCTACCTGCTGCATCCACTTCACCGGCTTGTATGGCGGCGCGTAATAGGCTGCGCTGAAAGTTAAACTCACCGATATCATTGAGCCGTTCAATGTTCGATTGTTGATAACCTAAAAGTTTACTGGCTGCGGGGTTATGGTAAACCACATGTCCTTGCTTGTCCGCGATAATCACACCTTCATCGATGTGAGAGACAACTGCTTCAAGCATAGGAACAAGTGCAGTTTGATTTGTAACGTGCTTCTTAACCATAACTATCTTTAAGTCTTACAGTTTTATGCGCGTTACGCAACATGCAGTGTTTAAAAGTTTTCATCCTTTATTAAACTTATATATAAGTTAGCGTTGCGCGACATGTTGCAGCTGCAACAGCATAAAAATATCTATGATTTTCAGCTAGCTAGAAAAACTTGTTTTTTCTTTACACAGTTTTCCTGCAACAGGGATGATATAAAAATTTAAATAAATCAAGATAATAGATAGCAGGGGGGGGCGAAAACCGTTACGGAACAGTTTCAAAGCCAGAATTTTTTGTAACAGATTTTTCTGTAACCATTTCTTCTGTAACTGTTCCCCCCCC
>CAZPAE010000389.1:0-3655 GCA_964584455.1 uncultured Thioalkalispiraceae bacterium | reverse complement strand
TGATAAACAATATATAAATAGTATAATCGGGTCAAGTCGTATGGTATAAATTTGTTACACACCCATGATTATTACACCGCAGTTTATTTTTATACATTTACACAAAACAGGGGGGCAATTTATTGGCCGAGCCATATTGGATTTTATACCAGGTGCACGGCAGTATGGTTACCATTACCCACTGTCTATGTTACCGGCTGAACATCAACATAAACCTGTAGTGGGGTTTGTTCGCAATCCATGGGCATGGTATGTATCTTGGTATGCGTTTAATCAAACCAGACCAACAGTTAATCCGTTATATGTCGTCATGTCGGGGCAGGGCCAATATGATTTTCAACAAACTGTACGCCACCTATTATCTTTTGGTGCGAATGATGAGGCTAGTCAACAACGATTAGCTCAGCTAAGTAAAATATTACCTAACTCCATTGAAGGCAATAGAGGAATTGGGTTAACTAAAATGTGTTTAGCCACAGCTGAAGGAAGTTTTTACCAATGGCAGTTTCAGCGGATGTTTGAAACAGAAAAAAACGATGTATCTATTTATTGGGGGAAGACAGAATCGTTACGTGAAGATTTTTTAGCGATAATGGAACAATTGAATGTTAGTTTGCCCTCACGTATGCGCGATTATATTTTATCTGCAGATAAATTAAATAGATCTGAACATAGTGATTATCAAACCTATTATGATATAGCGCTACGTGCAGATGTAGCACAAGAAGAAAAAAAGATAATCGATCAATTTCATTATCAATTTGACGAATAAAGAGTATTTATTATGAAACCAGCTTTTGTATTGGGGATCGACGGTTTGCCTTTTACCTTAACACACCGCTTAATGGACGACGGTGTTATGCCAAATTTTGCTGCCTTACTTGAGCGCAGTGGACAATTATCACAATTGGAAGTGACTGTTCCCGATTTCTCGTGTGTATCATGGACTTCTTTTTATACTGGTGTAAACCCAGGTAAGCATGGCATTTATGGCTTCGTTGATTTTGAACCAGATACGGGTGAAAACTATATGCCTAATGGTTTGCATTGCCAAGTGCCGCCTTTATGGCATGAGGTTGGAGCAGCCGGTGGTCGTAGTGTCATTTTAAACTTACCTAATACCTACCCCGCACAGCCTTTGCGTGGGAAGATGGTGGCTGGGTTTATTGCTCCCGAATTTGATAAAGCTTGTTATCCAGCTACTTTTGCTCAAACATTGCGTAGTTTAGGGTATAAAATGGATTTGGATGGCGTTGGTGGTCTTGGTTCACCGGAGCATGTAAGAGAATCAATCAGTGCTGTATTTAAAGCGCGTAAAGATGCATTTCGACATGTAATTAAAAACGAGTATTGGGATTTGGCCGTATGTGTACTAACTGAAACGGATCGACTACAACACTTTTATTTGCATGCCTTGAGCGATTCAAATCATGCAATGCATGCTTGGACCTTAAATTTTTACAAAGAACTAGATACATTTATTGGTGAAGTAGTAGAGTTACTTGATGGCAAGGCGGATTTGTATATGGTCTCGGACCATGGTTTTGATGTGGTGAAACAGGAAATTTTACTCGAACCATTATTATCTGAATTGGATCTTGCTTCTAAGCAAGGATATCAGCATTGGGGTGATCCAGCTTTAGCTAAAGAAACAAAAGTGTTTACACTTGATCCTGGCCGGTTTTATATTAACCGTAAAAATAGTCGCTTTGCCCATGGTTTTGTTGAGGAGGCGGAGGTACCGGAAATTATTGATAAAATCACACAGGCACTTCTCGCATTATGTGATGATAAAACAGGTGAACCTATTGTAAGTACGGTGAGAACAAAACAAGAAGGTTTCCATGGCGATACATTAGCATATGCACCTGATATTGTAGCTGCGACGCATCCAGGGTATTACTTTAAGGGGTTTCGCCATCCTGCCGAATCCAAGGTGCGAGAGTCTATTTGGGAAGCTAATCACGTATGGAATGATGCGATTGTCTATACACCATTCAAAGTAACACAAAATGATCAAGCAAAGATTTGGGATGTCATGCCAACAGTATTACATAATATGGGAATAGCGCTACCCGACTACATTGATGGTAAAGTGCTTAGTTAGCAACGTGATCATAAGCTGCTTGATTAAACCAGCCAGTCGGTTCTTCGCAAGACTGAATAAATTGTTGTTGCGACAAGTTAGGAATAATATCAACAATAATATGAATACGGACTAAGTCGGTATTGTTATTGATAACACCATGTGTCGATAAATTATTAATTGCCCAGGCTTCACCTACCGGCATGTTATAGAATTGATTTTTGATATAAAAAGCAACATTTTCATTGCTAACAATAGGAATGTGTAATCGGATCGTTGACTTAAAGTAATCATAAATTAATCCACTTTTAGGATTACGCTGTTTAGATCCATCTTCATGGAGTTTAATAACTCCTTGTGGTAATAATTTGGCAATTAAACACTTGCGCGGCACACCAGGCAACTCATGATGAATGAAGTGCTTGATATAAGGCAATTGACTAAGTATGTTACGATCACTATCCTCTGGAATATTGTCGATAGGGGGGTGACCCCTTAAAAAAATAGACTGAGTATCTTGATGAATTTTAGAGCGAAACTGCGTGTTCCATTGGTCGCCTGTAATTGTGTCAATTTCTGTTATTATTTTTTTTATATCGATAGGTTTTAGGGTGAGTTTTTTACAGTTTCCAATCAATTTATCTTTATCAAGATAGTACCAGTCCATTTTATAGATATCCCCATTTTCGTAGTTGCGCCATCACCTTTTCTTTTTCTGCACTACGTTCGCCACGTTCTGTAGTATGTTCAAGATCTTGCTCCCAAGCAGGAATATCGGTGTGTTTTTTGGTACCTGTTTTACTTCCTAAGGAACGGTAACCTTTTTCGTAAAGGCTATTAAACGGGATAGCTAATTCAAAATGACAATCCCATATGTTTCGCTCAGTTAAATGTAAAATCGGGTGAACACGTATGTGGTTAGGGTTTTCCCGCTCAGAAAAATAAGTTTCATTTTCTCGAGCACCATGCTCGTCCCAACGGATACCGGTTAGCATCGCCTGTATATTTTGTGATTCAATTGCTTGATGAATTGGGACAGTCTTAAGTAAGTGATTACATACAGGGGATTCTGGCTCCCATATAATATGATCACTTGCATAATCGATACTTTTAAGTGCTGCTTGGTTGGTTTCATCAAGTGCTGAAATCTTAACGCTATCACCAAACTGGCTTACTTTGCTGAGAAAATCGTGGTTTTTAACAACTAACAGATCAATATTCCATTCTTTAACGATAGCATCACGAAATACAATAAGCTCGTTAAATTGATCATTTTGGTCTATATCTAAAGCGCGAGGTGGGGTAATATTGCGTTGTTGGCAAACATCAAGTAAGAGTTTTAGTACGAGTGTACTATCCTTGCCTGCACTCCAGGCAATGAGTGTATTCTCAGGCGAATAAGCATCAAGCATGTCTTCTATAACCATTTTGCTTTGTTCAAGCTTTTGCCTGAGTTGTTGGCTTAACATCGATATTCCCCCCATTTATTCGAACTGAATGATAAGCTTTTAAAAACAAGATGTTATAAATTATTTAATCTAAATATATTTTCTCATTTTTTTTTCGGGG
>CAZPAE010000388.1:0-3669 GCA_964584455.1 uncultured Thioalkalispiraceae bacterium | reverse complement strand
TGAACAATTACAGAAAATTATTCAGCATGCTTATGCGACAGTGCCTTACTATAAACAGAAGTTTGATCAATTAAAACTGAAACCGAGTGATATTAAAACTCAGGAAGACTTAATAAAAATACCTGTTCTAACCCGCAAGGATATTCATAATAATTTTGACCAACTTTGGTCACGTAAATTTAAACGTAATGAATTGCGCCTTGGGCATACCAGCGGTACAACGGGCTCACCGTTAGAAATTTTGTATGATAAAACTATCATTAACATGACTTATGCAGTTCTAGACAGGCAATATAGTTGGGCGAATGCCAACTTGAAACGCTTTGGAGATCGGGTGGCGATTGTGCGTGGTAATGTGATTGTGCCCGTGGAGCAGAAAAAGCCACCTTTTTGGCGACATAATTACTATCATAATCACTTACTACTATCTTCTTTTCATTTGTCGACGGAAAATTTACCGTTTTATATTGAAAAGCTGATAAAATTTAAACCAATGATTTTAGATGGATATCCGTCAACGGTTTATGTATTAGCTAAATACTTAACTTCTATTGGGAAAACATTACCACTTAATGCGGTGTTGACCTCATCAGAAACATTATACGATTTCCAACGCCAAACCATCGAAGCCGCATTTAAATGCAAAATATTTGATTATTTTGGTGCTGCTGAGCGGGTGTTATTTGCCACAGAATGTGAGCGTCATGAAGGGCACCACTTGTGTGAAGAATATGGTATCACCCAAATTGTTGATGAGGAACATATGCCGGTAGCAGCGGGTATATCCGGGCATGTTGTCGGTACAAGCTTACATAATTATGGTATGCCGATGATCCGTTATTTATCCAGTGACATGACAGCACTGCGTGATACTCAATGTAGTTGCGGTCGCCAGCACAAATTGATGGATGATGTGGCAACAAAGGCAGAAGATATTATTGCTTTAAGTGATGGTCGGATGATTTCACCATCTGTTTTAACGCATCCATTTAAACCCATGCACTCTGTTGAAGCTTCGCAAATTATTCAAGAAGAGTATGACTTGATTAATATTAATATTATTCCAAATGAACAGTATTCGGAAGCAGATACACAACACTTGGTGAAAGAGTTTAAACAACGAATGGGCGAGAATGTTCAGATAAATGTTAATTTAGTTGATGAAATGCCGCGTACTAAAGCAGGCAAGTTTAAATGGGTTATTTCTAAAGTGGATAAGGGCATTAAAATGCCCGCGGACAATTAAAAGTATTGATATGTGTGGCATAGCTGGAATTTACCATTTTAATCGCCAAAACGCGTGCCAAGAGCAAGCGTTACTGGCAATGCGTGATGTGATCACCCACCGTGGACCTGATGATAGTGGTATTTATATACAAGGGCATGTAGGTATTGCACATCGTAGGTTAAGTATTATTGATTTAAGTCACGCAGGTCATCAACCCATGTTTTTAGAAAAAGATGGGTTGAGCATTGTTTTTAATGGCGAAATTTATAATTATCAATCACTCAAAGATGAGCTAATTAAGAAAGGACATCACTTTTCAACCAGCTCTGATACAGAAGTGATTATTCACGCTTATCAAGAATATAAAGAAGCCTGTGCAGCAAAGCTTAATGGTATTTTTGCTTTTGCCATTTATGATAGCAAACACAATACTATTTATGCTGCTCGAGATCATATCGGCGTTAAGCCATTTTACTATTATAAAGATAACCAACGAGTAGTTTTTGCCTCTGAAGTAAAAGCTTTATTTGAAAGTGGTTACGTTAAAGCCGCAGTTAATTTTGATGCGGTACCTGAGTATTTAGCATTTCGGCATGTGGCCGGTGATCGTTCGTTGTTTGCCAATGTAGAGCTATTGCTGCCTGGGCATTATATGATCATTAGCGAAAAAGGTATCGAGAAAACGAAATACTGGGATACTTTTACAGGTGATGTGGACCCTAACATGACATTTGCTGAGGCGGCAGAGCAAGTTGAAACCTTATTGCGTGATGCTGTCCGTATGCAAATGATGAGTGATGTTCCGTTAGGTACGTTTTGTAGTGGTGGCGTAGATTCAAGCTTAGTGACTGCCATTGCAGCTGAATTTAGCAGTAATAAAGTGAAAACCTTTTCAGTTGGTTTTCATGAAGATGAATACGATGAAACCCGTTATGCGCGCATGGTCTCAGAACGTTACAGTACTGATCACCATGAAATTATTATTGATGGCCAGCGTTTTTCAGATATGTTGCCCAAAATGATTTGGCATAATGACGATCCTTTGAATTTTGCTAATTCGGTTCAAATTTATGCTGTGAGTGAATTAGCTAAGCAACATGTGACAGTAGTATTAACTGGGGAGGGCGCTGATGAGTTATTTGGTGGCTATCCTCGTTATCAGATACCTGTGATTGCTTCTCGGATTCAGGCGCTGCCTGGGGTAGTGCGCAAGTTGGCATCCTTTTTTATGTCTAAATCATCCGATCACCGATTAAAGAAACTTAATACTTATTTGTCTTCTTCATTAGAAGAAATCATGCTCTACAATACATCATCAATTGGCGCTAAGCGTATGCAGGCGTTTTATCCTAGATTATCGTTAAGTGAGTTTGACTATCGATATTCTACTTTGATGAAAACAAAATCGCTGACCAATGATTTGCTGCGCCGTATTACCTTGCTTGATCAAAATACCTATTTAGGTTCTATTTTAAATCGACAAGATAAAATGAGTATGGCAACCAGCCTAGAATCACGGGTGCCTATTTTGGATTATCGTTTGATTGAATTAGCTAATACGATCCCACCACAGTTTAAACAGAAAAAATTACAGTCAAAAATTCTATTAAAGAAAATTGCTGAAAAATATTTGCCTCATGATGTTATTTATCGGCGCAAATCAGGCTTTGGAGTGCCATTGGCTGATTGGTTTAGAGCAAAAACTGGATTAGGAGTGCTTGCACAAGATGTATTTTCGTCTGTCAATTTGGATGAGCTTGAAACGATTAATATCAAGAATATGCTGGTTTCACACCAGCAAGGGCAGGCGGATCATGCTGAAGTCTTATGGACAGTGTTAAATTACGCGCTGTGGAAAAAAACATTTAATATTGCTTAAAAGTAGATAAAGTTTTATGTCAAAACTCAAGAAAGTGTTGTTTTGTGATAGTAACATTGATGGAACTATTGGCGGTTCTTATTATAGTTTATTGTATTTGGTCGATGGTGTTGATAAAGCTTTATACGATCCACTAGTGGTTTTTTATAACAATAATCAATTGATTCCTACTTATAATAATGCAGGGATAAAAACAGCTGTTTTTGATGTTCCACGCCCCATCCATATGAACAAAGGTCTTATTGCTAAAATACCATTGTTCAATAAATTAGTAGCTGTAGTGCAAAGTGCTATTAATTTTTTCCGATTTTTTTTATGGCAAGCGATTAAATATGCCTTTTATCTTAAAAAACATAATTTTGAATTAGTGCATTTAAATAACTCTGTTATGCGTAGCCATAATTGGATGTTGGCTTGTTTATTGACCGGCACAAAATGCGTTTGCCATGAACGAGGTATCAATACTCATTTTTCTAAATTGGCTCGATTCTTTATTAAACGACTTGATGCGGTGATTTGCATCTCTGATGCGGTTAGAGACAATATGATGAACCATGGTATC
>CAZPAE010000387.1:2249-3669 GCA_964584455.1 uncultured Thioalkalispiraceae bacterium | reverse complement strand
TAACCATCGATATTACCCTATGGTTGGATAATGCAACGCCTATTGCGATAGTGCCTTTTTCCTGGCGCGGTGTTGGCTCTAATCCCTTAGCTGTTGATACGGTGGTAGTGAGTGATTTAAAGCGTAGCGGTCAATTTGCTCCCATGTCACAAGACAGCATGATCGAATTACCCCATGAGAGCCGTGATGTGAACTACGCTACTTGGCGTAATAGCAAAATGAAATACTTGGTCGTGGGTAAACATCAGCAGCTCAGTAATGATACCCACCAAGTGCAATTTCAGCTGTTAGATGTGGAAAGCGGTTCGCAGTTATTGGGGCATAGTTTCCAGATCAAGAAAAAAGGTTTACGACGTTTAGCGCACCATATTAGTGATCTTATCTATGAGGCCATCACCGGTGAGCGCGGTGCATTCGATACCTATTTAGCCTATATTACGGTTGCGAAGAATCGCAAAAACCAAAGCATATATCGACTGGCTATTTCCGACTCTGATGGCTATAACGAGCAAGTCCTATTTGAATCCAATATGCCGATTGTGCGTCCAGAATGGTCGCCCGATGGTAAATCGTTAGCTTATGTGTCCTATGCCACTGGCCGTCCCCAAATTTATGTGCAAAATATTTTCAATCGTCATACCCAACAATTGACCAACTTCAAAGGGGCCAACTTATCCCCGGCTTGGTCGCCCGATGGTCGGCGTCTGGCCATGTCATTATCTAAAGATGGGAATGCCGAAGTTTACGTAATGGATTTGGCGACCCGGCGCTTAACCCGCATTACGCGCAGTTATGGTGCTGATATTGAACCGGCTTGGTTTCCTGATGGGCGCGGTCTGGTATTTACCTCGGATCGAGGTGGTCGGCCACAAATATATCGAATTGGCATTGGTCCCAATGGGGCTATCGGGCGAGCAGCTCGAATCACCTTTGACGGCAAAGAAAACTTGCGTCCTTCGGTTTCCCCGGATGGTAAGCGGGTGTCAATGGTGCATAATGTCGGAGGAATCTATCGTATCGCCGTGCTGGATTTGGATTCGCAACAGCTATCCATATTAACGGGCGGTAATTTAGATGAAACACCTAGTTTCGCTCCTAACGGTAGCATGCTAATTTATGCATCACAGTCAGGAGGCAGGGGTGTGTTGGCTGCTGTTTCGGCAGATGGGCGCGCAAGCCATAAGTTACGATTTACTCAAGGTGATGTGCGAGAGCCGGCCTGGTCACCGTTTAAATCAAATTAATAATCACAACATTAAGGAGAGTAACCATGAAGTTTTGGAGTAAATTGCTGTTTTTAGGCGTACTAGTTAGTGCCGTTGCAGCTTGTGGTACGGCCACAAAAGATCCTGAGGGAGGTTCGAGTGATTCATCTTCTTCAGCGGATTCAGGTTCACGTGGCAGTGTTCAACCACAAGGT
>CAZPAE010000387.1:0-2233 GCA_964584455.1 uncultured Thioalkalispiraceae bacterium | reverse complement strand
AAGGTGGCATTCAAGGTAGTGCACTTGATGATCCAAACAGCCCTTTATCTACACGTACTGTTTATTTCAGTTTCGATAGTTCAGAAGTGAAAGCGGCGGATCGTGACACCATCATGGCTCATGCACAGTATTTAGCATCTAATCCAGGTACTAAAATTGTGTTAGAAGGACATGCTGATGAGCGTGGTACACGTGAATATAACATTGCCTTAGGTGAGCGTCGTGCGAAAGCGGTTAGCCAATTAATGTTATTACAAGGTGCTGCACAATCTCAAATCGATATCGTTAGCTTCGGTGAAGAACGCCCTGCTGCGACTGGCCATGACGAATCGGCTTGGAGTCAAAACCGCCGCGTTGAGATTCTTTATCAAGGTAACTAAGTATGCGTCACGCTGTTTTTGTTGGCAGTTTATTGTGTTTGTTTTTAGTGGATGTACAATTGGCATTTTCCCGTGATGTGCAATTGCGCTCACGGCCTGAGGATGTCAGTAATGCAACTAGTAGCAAAACACCGATTGCAACATCGCCGCAAGCAACACAAAAACTGTCAACAGAAGAGCGTGTTAACCGTTTAGAACGGATCCTCGATAGCCAAGGTTTAGTGAATATGTTGGTTCGGTTGGAGAATTTACAAAACGAGCTGCAGATTCTCCGTGGTGAATTAGAACTGCATACCCATGAGTTAACTGAAATTAAGCGGCGTCAACGTGATCTCTATCTGGATATTGATCGTCGCTTATTACAGATGGAACGCAAAGGTAATCCACAGTCTCCCTCTGCGGGAGCGAAAATCACACCGCCTGCAGTGACACCTTCGCCACAACCCGCTGCGCCAGTGCAAAAACCGGCTGCAACGAGTAACACCACACCAACGACAACCGCAGCAACAAGCACGCCGCAACCCACGGCAACTGACTTTGCCAGTGAGCAAAAAGCTTATCAACATGCTTTTGATTTATTACGCGAGTTGCAGTACGAGCAGGCGATTAATGCCTTTAGAGGTTTTTTAAAGCAATATCCGCAAGGGCGTTATGCGCATATTGCCCAGTACTGGATTGGTGAAGCCAATTATGCACAGCGCCAATTCAAAAAAGCGATTAGCGATTATCAGTTACTTATTGATAATTATCCCTCCAGCCCCAAATTAGCTGAAGCCGCGCTGAAAATCGGCTACAGTTATTACGAACTAAAGAATTACCCACAAGCTGAGAAAACCCTACAACAGTTGATTGCCAATTTTCCGGGCACAACCGAAGCAGGGCAGGCTCAGAATTTAATTAAACGAATTCGATTGAATCGTTAATTCTCTAAAATACTAGATATACCGAACGTGAATACATCGACCAGTGAGTCAGCTAATCGGCTGCGGATTTCTGAAATTTTTTATTCGCTGCAAGGCGAGTCTGCAACAGTTGGGATCCCGACCGTATTTATTCGCTTAACAGGGTGTCCGCTACGCTGCGGATATTGTGATACCACTTATGCCTTTCAGGGCGGTGAGTGGATGGGGTTTGATAGTATCCTCACAACCGTTGCACAGTACGATACCCGTTATATCACTGTGACCGGTGGTGAGCCGTTAGCGCAGAAAAACTGTTTGTCATTATTAACCCAGTTATGTGATCGCGACTTTGTGGTGTCATTGGAAACCAGCGGTGCTATTGATGTGAGCCAAGTGGATCACCGTGTGGTTAAAGTGATGGATGTGAAAACCCCCGGTTCATTAGAATCAAAACGCAATTTACCCGGTAACTTAGCCCATTTAACCTCGCAGGACCAAGTGAAGTTTGTTATCTGTGATCGCGCTGATTACGACTGGGCGGTTAAGTTTATGCAGGAATATGATTTATCAGCACGATGTCATGTTTTATTCTCGCCTAGTCACGACAAATTAAGCATTACGGATCTGGCCGGTTGGGTGTTGAGTGATCAACTACCGGTACGGGTACAGATTCAATTGCATAAAGTGATTTGGGGCAATGAACCAGGGCGATAACATGTCACAGAAAAAAGCCATTGTATTAGTTTCTGGCGGTTTAGACTCCGCTACCAGTTTAGCCATTGCCAAGCAAGCAGGGTTCTCTTGCTATGCGTTAAGCTTTGATTATGGTCAACGACACCGTTATGAATTAGTGGCGGCGCAACAGGTGGCACAACAAAACGACGTAATAGAACATCGGGTGTTTAAGATCGATCTTGCCCAATTTGGTGGTTCAGCGTTAACCGATGAGTC
>CAZPAE010000386.1:0-3682 GCA_964584455.1 uncultured Thioalkalispiraceae bacterium | reverse complement strand
CTGTTTTCGAAGCGGATTTGTAAAGCTTAAACTTGATACTGTCTTGTAGTGCTTGGTATTGCTCTTGTTCGGTGAGATCTTTACTGCAGCCGAATAAACTCCACATCACCACACACATGGTGAAAAAAGCATACTGCTTCATCCGTAGCTCCTTCTATCGATATACTAATAAATTGTTAAATGTTTAAGTTGTGCCGTTGAGATTTTTTAGTGTTCTTCCCATTGTTGTTTGTTGATGGCACAGCGTTTTTCTTTTTCTCTTGTAATTTGTCCAGGTTCATCAAGCTGATGCCTGCACGATAAATTTTAGTTGGCTCATCACTTAATATCTGAATATTGAACTGTACTCGTTTTTCACCACACAACCGATTAAAAACATATAACTGAGGAAAGGGCTGGTTACCAAAGTAGTGAATCTGTTTACTAAAGGTAATATTGCCGTCTTTATCAAATCGCACACGGGTGCCTTCACCCTTACCTAAGGTACGATCATACTTTTCATAGGGAAAAGTTTTGTGGTTTTCTTGGGCCCAGCGAAATCGTGCATAGTTAATGGAGGCGATACCGGGAAAATGGTGATCCACTAAGGCACCATCCATGGAAATGGAACCCTGGAAAACATTTTTAGGTTTTGAAAATATTAGGTTTTTGATAGTGTTCTTAAGGGATTTTGTGCGTGCGTTTGCTAGTTGGCGTTCGTCAGATAATCCTCCTGCGCTATCCTCATTACTGTAAATGATTTTAATATTAGCAACCAGATGGTTTTCTGTAGTAATAACTGCGCCAATCTCATCCCAAATGTATTTATTGCGTTCTTTCCACGTGGTTTCGTTTTTTAAAACCCGATAGTTATCACCGGCTAAGGCAATGAACTTATCTATATGCTCGCCAAGGTGGATGGGTTGTTGGTTATACGTAAAGTCACACCAATCAAAGCGAAACTGATGCTGTGAGTTTAAAGGGCTGGCGGAGTAAATAGCAGGGAAAGGTTCGCAGCTGGTCAATATGAACAATACAGGAAAATATATTATGGTTTTATTTTGCAGTTTCATTTTTTATTCGTAATTCATCCATGCAGCTTTAAGGTGAGCGAAAATACGATAACGTAAAAAAAGGTTCGGTAGATCATTAATCAAATAAGTCGCTAATTTTTTGTTTCAGTGATTGGAAGAAATTTGATGTTTTTTCGGAAGTAGCATCAGATTTACGATAAAACTGGTCTATTCTACGATGCATATTACGATGTAAGAATTCTAGTGCAGTACGGGATTTGGCCCGCTCTATTTGGTCCATATGTGCCGGCGCCCAGTTCTGGATTATCAGATGCATCCAGTCAGTGTCTAAGGGATGGATAATATAGTTTGCCGCTGTCTTTGATGGGTTAACAGTTTTATCTCCTTTCCAGTAAAGGTTCATATCGTTCCCCACTTCCCTTACAGCTGCTTTTGCCAATAGCGCGGCCAGTTCATGTAATGGCCTATGGCTATGATCTTTGGCTAATTGGCTATGAGTTGGGTCGGTTCCAACTTTGCCGGAGGCAATCATGGTTTGTGCATCATCAATAAAATCAGCGCTGATGCCAAGGGATTGATTAATAATAAAGTTGGTTGGCAGTAAAATAGCTGAAATAGTGTAATGGGAGGTAATAAATGCCCATTCAACTTTCTTATCTGTTTTGCCTGTCGCCATTTTATCGCGTAAGCCAAGGTAATCGATATAGGCGGCTTTCCATTCAGCAAAGGTCTTACCCACATACTTCACATTTTTCTGCGTGGTGTCCTGGGCTTGGGCACTAGCAAAGTCATCTAATACAATTAAGATGGCTTGGTCTGTTGGTGTGCGTTCGCCAGGCTGCACCGTTGTGTAATCAGGTAATTCCTTGGGGAATAACTCCGCTATTTTCGGGCCCACACTGGCTAGGATATCACTACCGCTGAATCGGCCCGTCACAATAGGGATGCGCTGGGTATTCGCGGGTACATCCACCCAAGGGTCTACTGCAAAACCGAGTTTAATTAAGCTCACTTCCACAAAGTTAGAGTGCGCAAAGTAATCTTCTAATACATGTAAGCCTTCCCCAAAGTAGCGCATGCCGTCATCGGTGCGCCCGGCGGACATGGCTTTTTCTAACCGCTCTTGCATGTATTGCACCGCAGTGGGAAAGCTTTGCCCGGCTACCGGGGTGGCAATATAGTTTTTTAAACCGGTGGACGGGTTGATGGCCTGTTGTGCTGCAATAGGGGCTTTACGAAAATCAGGATCAATCAGCGTTGGGTCTTCGGCAGGTTCGCTAGCAGGTTTGTGATTATCAATATGCTCTTCAGGGCGATAAAGTCCTAGAATGTCGGTACCTTGGTCGCTAAATAACAATTCATAAACTTGCTGTGCAAATTCAGAGTCAAATTTCGCAAATTCTTTTAACGCTAATAAGCCGACAATTTTGGTCATTGCCTCGCGAGAAAGCCGTAATGTATCCAAGGCTGGTTTGGTTGCGGCGGCTTCTTGTTTTGCTGTGGTGTCGCGCCGTTTGGCTCGTGCTTCAGCACGCTTTGCGGCTTGCTGTTGTGCGGTAGCAATTAAGGCGGCACTGGGTCGGATCACCGCAGGGTCGATCATTTGTGAGAAATCACGAATCCAGTTACCGAAATAAATGCGGGGTAGTTCTTTTTCTGGATCGAACTCGGCATCTACTAGTACTAGTTCAATGGCTTGATGCCCATAAGCGGCGGGGTTTCTTTCATGGCCACCCATCCCCGCACCAAAAAATTCCCAAGGGCCTAACTTACCGTCTTGTTCATGCCGATGAGGACCCACGTATTGATCGATGGACGCTTTCACTTCACTAAGGTCTACCTTGAGTGGACCATTATGTTCCGGGCCACTGACCGTAGCGTATTGAATCACCGGTTGGCGTTGCAGATCCAAGTGCATTAGCCGGTAACTAAACACGGCGCCTTCATCGCCGATGGCATCGCCGCCTAGTTGGGAATATTCGGTCCGCAGTTTGTCATCAATGTAGTGGCCGTATTCTTCTACTAAGGCCAGCAATAAGGCAGCTGCGGCTTCTTCATCTTTAAACGCTTGGTCTAAAAAGCCATACGAAATGCGAATCTTATTGCTGTCTTGGTTATAGGCGGCAGGGCGTCCGGCGATGCCAGGCCCCACTTCATGTTCCGGGGGCTGAATGTTACCGTCATTTAAATCACGGTACAGTTGGCTATAGGCTTTAGCGGACACATCCGCGCCAAATATCGGCACCATGAAAACAATAAATGCGCTTTCGCTTAAGTTTGTAGCCTGTAGTAGTAATTGTTGATGAGCAAAATCAGTGTCCAGTACCGGTAGTTCTTCAGGCACCACTTCTTCAATGCCAATGGGCGTGAGTGGCGCTAACGGTTTGGTCGCCGCCGGGATTTGCGGGCCACTGACCTGGTAATTCACTTTGCCGTTCATTTGCACTTGGCCTTGGCCACCTAAGGTGATGGCTTTGCCGTATAAGTGAATGGCACCGTTACTGGCAATTTTAAATCCGCCACCGCTTTGTTCGAAGGTGATATCCCCGCCGCCTTGGCCTTGGATATTGACTTGTTGCGCGCAGTCGATGGTGAGTTGATCTTGGTCGATGTTAATGGCCAATCCATTGTTGCCCTGAATCCGTAACCGGGTGTGATCTTGCACATCA
>CAZPAE010000385.1:1305-3688 GCA_964584455.1 uncultured Thioalkalispiraceae bacterium | reverse complement strand
AAAGGTCAAGAGACGTATATTCTTTTTTCAATGATTCGAATTGAGGAATTTCCTTAACACAGGGCGCACACCAGGTGGCCCAGAAATTTATCACCAAAATGTCTCTATCAGCACTTGCTAATTTAGAAAAATGGGCTAGCGCTCTGTTTGGTTTTTCGGGGCTTCTTGCTTGATCGAGGCGAGTTTAGCTTCAAGTTTACTGGCGGTGTAAAAATCCAGCGGTTTGGTTTTCAGTGCGATATTGATTTGATCGATAGCCTGATGGAATTGGCCGATTTGATAATAGTATTCCGCCTGGGCAGCATGGGATTGCGCTTGATGGCCTAATGCTGCCTCTGTTTGTGCCATGAGTTTATAAAAGGCAGGATTGCGTGGGGTGGATTTGAGTAAATTATCTAATAGTGTTTTGGCGGGTTTATATTGTTTTTCGACCACCAGTAAAGCAGCGAGCTCATAACTAATCGCTTCATTGTGCGGGTACAAGGTTAATGCATCGCGGTATGTTTTGATGGCGTGAGTAATTTCTTTGGCTTCGGTTTGAATTTGTGCCTTTGCTAATAAAAAAGCAATACGGTGTGGATATTGTTTCAATAAGATTTCGATATGTTGTTTTGCTTGAGTATATTTCTCTTGGCGCATTAGGCTTAGTGTATACCCGTAGCGTGTTGCTGTTAATGCATCACCCTTTTTGGTTTTTAGATCCAGTTGATATTGTTTTTCGGTACGTTGTTTATTTCGACTCGCTAAAGCAACAATACGTTCGCGCATGATTTGGTAGCTTAAAGACGTTGTCGTTTTCGGCGGCGGTAATAATCGCGCGCGGCCACGGGCTTCGGTAATCCGCGAGGCATTTATCGGGTGAGTACGTAAAAACTCTGGCACCTCAATACCGTATAAACGTGATTGACGGTCTAGTTTGTCAAAGAAGCTGGCCATTTCTCCGGGGTCAAAGCCAGCCTGTGACAATATTTGAATACCGATACGGTCCGCTTCATATTCGTTTTGGCGGGTAAAATTAATTTGTTTTTGTGCTTGTGCGGCAACGGCCGTGGCCATGGCTGCCTCGCCTAATTCGCCATCTTGGCTACCCAAAACAATGGCAGCGATAATAGCGGCCAATACGGGTAATTCGGATTTGGTGCCTAGATCATAAGCGCGCGCATAATGGCGTTGGGTAACGTGGGCGATTTCATGAGCCATAACCGAGGCCAGCTCGCTTTCCGTTTCGGTTTGCTGGAACAGGCCGTAGTTAATGCCAATATAGCCACCGGGCAGTGCGAATGCATTAATGCCATTGTCGTTAACCAAAAAGAATTCAAATGTGGTTTGGCTGTTATAGTTGTGGTGTGATAGAAGCTTGTAGCCCAGTTGATTAAGGTAATCGGTGATCAGGGCATCATCCACAATTAATCCAGCATGGCGTAAGTTGCGTAATACGGTGGCGCCTGTGCGCTTTTCTTCTGCCACAGTAATGGTTGCTGCACCACTGTCACCTAAGTCAGGAAGATCGATATCGGTGTAGGCGGGTGTGCTGACCAAGGCAAGGCAAACTAGCATTGCCCTATATATTTTGAGTCTACTCATGGGGCGTATTATAAACAGTTCTTGCTGAATCCAGGCTAAACTTGTTCGTGACATTAACTAATTGAATTATCAATATAAATTGGCACATATACTTAAAAGAAACAAAAACTAGCCATTAGTTCAATATATGATAATATATCTCAATATTAATGTGTTTTTATAAGCATTATTTCAATACTCACAAAAAATAGAGTAAGTTAATTATTGGGTAGCTAAATTTTTTATAGGGTGTCTTTTCGGTAGTCATGTTATAAAGCATAGTTATTAGCCTAATTTTTTATTTACAGCGAAAACGAAAGGAGTGAAACAAATGGCTGATTTTGATCAGGAACTCGACGCAACAGGTTTAAACTGTCCTCTACCTATTTTACGTGCTAAGAAAGCTTTAGGTGGCATGTCTAACGGACAAGTGCTACATATTATTGCAACGGATCCCGGTTCTGTTAAAGACTTCGAAGCGTTTGCCAAGCAAACGGGTAATGAATTAATGGAATCAAAAGAAGAAGGTGGAAAATTCTTATTCTTAATCAAAAAGGCCTAAGTTATTTGCAGGCCTTTTTGCATTAGTAACAGCATAAAGTTTTACACATGGAAGTGGGGGACAAGAGGTGATTTATGTCAGATAAAAAACTTGCCATTATTGCCACAAAAGGGACGTTAGACTGGGCTTATCCTCCCTTTATCCTGGCATCGACTGCTGCGGCATTGGGGTATCAGGTTCAGATCTTTTTTACGTTTTATGGTTTGCAATTATTAAGGCGTAAGTTGGCATTGCAAGTAAGTCCACTGGGCAATCCGG
>CAZPAE010000385.1:0-1272 GCA_964584455.1 uncultured Thioalkalispiraceae bacterium | reverse complement strand
GGTTCCCTGTGTTGGGAACAGCAATTCCTGGTATGCAATCTATCATGACTGCAATGATGAAAAAGAAATTATCAGAAAAAGGCGTAGCCAGCATCGAAGACTTGCGGGATCTATGTGCTGAAGCAGAAGTGAAAATGATTGCTTGCCAAATGACAGTCGACTTATTTGATTTAAATCATAAAGACTTTATTGATGGGATAGAGTATGGGGGTGCGGCAACCTTCTTTGAATTTGCAGGTGAGTCGGACATCACACTTTACATGTAAAGTGACTACCTAGACATCATATTCTCTTACTTAAGCCCCAGCTGGATTCAGTTGGGGCTTTTTTCTATCTAGCCTATGTGATATATCCTTGACCAGTGGTGGCACGTTAAGATGCCAAACATGGAATGTGGAGGATAATTAGATGAAAAATACAACAAAAAAAATGGGGTTGTTAGTGTTGGCAACAACCTCTAGCTTGTACTCAACTCAAAGTATTGCAGCAGGTTTTGCTTTAGCAGAACAAAATGCCAGTGGGCTGGGGAATGCTTATGCGGGGGCCTCAGCTGTGGCCAATGATGCCAGTACGATTTTCCATAACCCAGCGGGGATGACACGTTTACCGAAGAATCAATTGGTGTTTGCCGGTAATATTGTTGCACCGACTGCGGAGTTCAGTAATGGTAATTCAACCTTAGTTAATACAGCGAGTCTTAGTGGCAACAATGATACCTCAGAAGAAATTGGTTTTTTGCCAGCTTTTTTCTACGCGAGCCAAATTAATGAGAATTTATACTGGGGGGTCGGTGTAAGCGTACCGTTTGGGTTAGCCACTGAATACGATAATGGCTGGGTAGGTCGTTATCATGCGACGAGATCTGAAATACAAACCGTTAACGTCAATCCCTCATTTGCCTTTAAGCAAGACAATGTTTCAGTGGGGTTTGGTTTAAGTATCCAGTACATTGAAGCAACACTTGGAAGCCAGATAGATTCAGCACTAGCATGTATTGGTGAAGGTACGTCTGGAGCAGCTTGTGCGGTAACTTATGGTTTAACGGTAGGTAATGCGAATGTCGATAGTTCTCAAGAGCTAAAAGGTGATGATATTAGTTATGGTATGAATTTTGGCGTGTTATTCGAGAATGATACTTCCCGCGTTGGTTTTTCCTATCGCTCGCAAATAGAACACAAGCTAACTGGTACCGTTGATTTCACTTTATCACCAGCGCTTCAGAATTTTTTAACAACAACATCGAATGCTGCTTTTCAAGATACTGGTGCCAAC
>CAZPAE010000384.1:0-3688 GCA_964584455.1 uncultured Thioalkalispiraceae bacterium | reverse complement strand
GGCTCAATCTGTTCCAACTCTTGCTTGAGTTGAGCAAGCCTATCCTGATCAGTGCTAATGTGTGCTTGGGCTTCGCTTAAATCTTTTTCTAACTGGGCTAAATCATTTTGCTGTTGTTGCTTACGTTCACGGGTATGCTGGATAGATTGCTCTAATCGCGCGATATCTGAGCCAATGCTGTAATACTGGCTTTGTACTTTATTAAAGTTTTCGTTCGCTTCGGCTAATGCTTCGCGTTGTTTTTCAATATCCGCTTCGATAGAACGCTGTTTGGCCCGTGCTGCTTCTAAAGCGGTTTCTTTATCACGAATTTGTGATTCAACTTGACTGGCTTTTTCATTTAAGCCTTGAAAATGCAAGGCCTGCAATTGCCCATTGAGCAATCGTTCTTCTTCTTTGAAGACTTTATATTTTTCTGCCGCCTTAGCTTGACGTTGCAAATGGTTAAGTTGCTTATCTAGTTCTTCACGTAAATCATTTAATCGGTCGAGATTATCCCGTGTATGACGAATACGGTTTTCCGTTTCACGACGGCGTTCTTTGTATTTGGAAATACCCGCCGCCTCTTCTAAGAAGACACGCAGCTCTTCGGGCTTGGCTTCGATAATCCGGGAAATGGTGCCTTGTTCAATAATGGCATAACTGCGCGGCCCTAAACCGGTGCCCAAGAAGATATCGGTGATATCACGACGGCGACAACGTGCACCATTGAGGTAATAACTGGATTGACCATCACGAGTCACAGTACGCTTGATGGCAATTTCATCGTAATTGGCATATTGGCCGCCCAGCTTGCCTTCGCTGTTATCAAACACCAACTCAACAGAGGCCTGTCCTACCGGCTTACGGGTATTCGAACCATTGAATACCACATCAGCCATGGAGTCACCACGCAGCTGCTTGGCCGACGACTCGCCCATGACCCAGCGCACAGCATCGATAATATTCGACTTACCGCACCCGTTTGGGCCTACTACACCAATCCGTTCACTAGGTAACGGCACCGTGGTCGGGTCAACAAAGGATTTGAAGCCCGCAAGTTTTAATTTTCTCAATCGCATGGGCGACTAAGATACTCGATCGACGTTTGATCACACAAGATTGACATCGTAACAAAACTTAAAAAAATTCAAGACTTGTGGAGAGCACGTCAGTCCGTTATCTTTGCGCCCATGTCTACGCAACCACAGAAAACCCTCGAGACCTTTGATAACCCCATGCCGGAGCGGGATTACACCATTCGGATCGAGGTACCTGAGTTCACTTGCCTATGTCCAAAAACCGGCCAACCCGACTTTGCCACCCTGCAAATCGAGTATGTAGCCGACAAACTCTGTGTTGAGCTTAAGTCATTGAAACTTTATGTCTGGTCATTTAGAGAGGAAGGTGCCTTTCACGAGGCGGTAACCAACCGTATTCTGGATGATTTGGTTGCTGCTACCCAGCCCCGATTCATGCGCCTGACTGCAGAATTCAATGTGCGTGGCGGTATCTATACGACCGTTGTGGCAGAACACCAGGCCGCTGGCTGGCAGGCGCCACTGCCTGTTAGCCTGCCTTGAGCCCAGCCGACACGAGACCAAATCAAGCCTCGCCTATATATATAGGCATCGATATGGGCACCTCCGGCGTACGCATCTGTGCCATTGACCAACAGGCCAACTGTTTACACACCGCATCACAACCGGTGCCTGATTCGACGATTCAAGGGCAACATGTCAGCCAGCACCCCAGCGACTGGCTCAAAGTGGTGGATCAGGTCATGCATACGCTATGCGAGCAAATTAACCCCCGCCAGGTAGCAGCGATTGCCGTTGATGGCACCTCTGGCACCGTATTACTCACCGATAATCAACAAACCCCGCTGACTGAGGCGCTGATGTATAACGATGCTCGAGCCAGTGAGCAGGTACAACAATTAGCCGCCCTCGCCCCAGATGACAGTCCAGTGCATTCAGTGCATGCAGGCTTACCCAAGTTACTTTGGTTGGACCAACAATCTACGCCAAGAACGGTCAGCCACGCCATGCATCAAGCTGACTGGATCAGCAGCTATTTCAGCCAACGTCCTGGCCACAGTGATGTGAATAACTGCTTAAAAACGGGCTATGACCCTATCCAACACCGCTGGCCCGATTGGGTGGGTCAACTTACCCCACTTTGCCACTGGCTACCCCAAGTCCACCCACCGGGCACCTCACTGGGCCCCATTGCGCAAAATATTGCCGAGCAATATGGTTTTCCCTATGAAACACAAATCATTGCCGGCACTACCGACTCCCACGCCGCTACCCTGGCAACGGGTGCCCAATTACCCGGCGAGGCCGTTACCTCATTGGGATCGACCCTGGTCATGAAAGTGATTAGTGAGAAGCCCATTTTCAATAAAACCTACGGTATTCATAGCCAGCCTTATGGTGATTATTGGCTGGTTGGTGGCAGCTCCAATGCCGGTGGTGCCGTATTACGCCACTTTTTCAGTGATGAGCGCATGGCCTCACTCAGTACACAAATCGACCCCTCCATCGACACAGGGCTTAATTATTATCCGCTACTCACACCTGGCGAACGTTTCCCCATTAACGATCCCCGTTGGCCAGCCAAACTAACGCCCCGACCTGACCATGATGTCGATTTCTTCCAGGGTTTATTAGAAGGCTTGTCGCAAATTGAATACAATGGCTACCAACGACTAACCGAGCTAGGTGCGCCTTACCCAACCAAGGTGTACAGCATTGGTGGGGGAAGTATGAATCAAGCCTGGCAAACCATTCGTGCACGTTATTTAAAAACCGTTGTCACAACAAGCCAACACAATGATGCCGCTTATGGCACAGCACGATTAGCCCAACAAGGTGCAACAGCGTAATGCAAAAGGAAAGCAACATGAGTAATCCGATTAGTGGTTTTGGATACCTATTTCGTGGAATTAGTCTGATTATACAACCCGGGGTGAAACGCTTTGTGATCATCCCATTATTGATTAATGTTTTATTATTCGTGGGTTTGTTTTGGACCTTAGGTAGCTACGTGAGCGACTTCATCGACTACTTATTACCATCCTTACCCGGTTGGTTATCTTGGTTACAACATTTACTGTGGCTGATATTCGCCATCCTCGCTGGCCTGATTATGTTTTTTACATTTACCTTCGTTGCCAACCTCATTGGTTCACCATTTAACAGCTTCCTTTCCGCTGCGGTTGAAAAACACCTTACCCAACAAAACCCACCGGGCAGCGATCGAAAACTCCTTGCCGAGATCGGCACCATGATTCTGAGCGAATTAAAAAAATGGGGCTACTTCGGACTATGGGCACTATTACTATTAATTTTAACCTTCATCCCGGTTATTAATATCTTCTCACCGGTATTCTGGTTTATCTTTGGTGCCTGGATGCTCAGCGTCGAATACCTCGACTACCCCATGGGTAACCATGGCCTTACCTTCAGCGAAGTGCGTAAAGAAATTGCCAACCAACGCCTTAACTCACTGAGCTTCGGCAGCGCCGTAACCATCGCCACATTAATCCCGATTGTTAACTTTGTCGTGATGCCCATCGCCGTCGCCGGCGCCACCGCCATGCGTGTAGAACGGTATCCGTTGAATAAACAAATAGAACAAACGAGTTAATTTTTTATTTGCTACTTCATTCATTTCGCCAGCCGCTAACGCGGCTTAAGCGAGT
>CAZPAE010000383.1:0-3698 GCA_964584455.1 uncultured Thioalkalispiraceae bacterium | reverse complement strand
AGCAAATCGAGTCGTGTTTTGTCGTCAATCATTCTTGGCAGATGTTTATTCCCAGACTCGACCGTCTCCTTAAGCATCTTATTTAACTTTATTCTATAAATATCTTTTGATTGATTGCTGCTGCCTTCTTTGGAATCGAAATCAAGGTCTGCATGATTCATATTAGATAGATAGTAATAAATAGATGACAAAAGTATAAATACACCCATTAGAATATTGGCTACAAATAAACATCGACGAAAGAAAGAAGTATAATTAGCTTTAAAAAGTAAAGCACCAATGAATGCAAGAAAATAGGATGCAGCATAAGGCAGTAAGAATATTATCGATATCGCAACAAAAACCCTATATGGATTAAGATTATTAGCAACGTAGTAAAGCACGCTAATAGCAAATAGGACAATTACTATTAAGAATATTTGGCTTTTAAAGGGAAAACCATTCATTGATTATATTGAATCTACGCCTAAAAAGAACAAGTCATTCGGGTTATAAAAGCAACGAGAAAGAACCATTTTTTACCTTCGCAAGTGCCTTTTAGTCATAACGCTTTTAGAAGGGACCGCCGTCTAGGCGATCCCGCTTGCTAAACTTGTTAAATACACGGCTAAGGCGATACCTAACAGAGCTTATATTAAACCAAAGTTCTGACCACTTCTCACTAAGCGGCATGTTTAGCTGCCTGTGCTCATGCCTAATACCCAGTAACATTCTAAGATATGGATCTTCAATAGGCTCCTCTATTGCTTCACAAGCATGTTCATTAACTCGTTTCAAGGATAGGTATTCATTTCTTACTTTTTCAGGAGTAAGAAGTCTCATTTTTTCCCAGTTATCAACAATTACCGGACTGAAAAGAGAAAGATTCTCGGTGACATGATTTAACAAACGATTAAACCGACTAGAAAACTCTTCATTATCTAGATGAAAGACTGGCGATTGGTAGTTCACAAAATCTTCAAATAAATTATTTTGTTTTTCACTTTCAAATGCACGGTATGTATCTCTGACTTTCTGATTAAACTCTCGCCTTTCATCATCGGTTTCTAGTGAATCAGGGGTATAGATATTAAAACCATAGGTTTGCTCTAACCAATGAGCATTAGAATATTCATTTACCGCACGCTCTAAGTCTTTATCTTCAGATGTGAACGCCTTTTCTATCGCATTTTTGTAATGGAACAGAAGTAAATCTGATGCGTCATGGTAAACCTTATCGTACGCACGAAGCCGTTCATTCTTCTTATTAATCTTTGACTGCCTAACGGCAAAAAGAAAACTTAAAAAAGAAACAGCCAAGCTTCCGAGAGATATGTATATTGCGATTTGCGATTTCTCTGCCATAACTTCCCTAGTGTATTTAACACCTCAATAGCCGGCGCAGCTTTACTGCGTCCGGCGCCGAAGGCGCGAAGTTGATTGATTTGTTAAGCTTGCTATACATCAATACTCCTTGGCATTTCATTAAACTCCATATTAAAAATATCATGGAGATTTCGGTATCCCCATAACTAAAGGTGTTGCTGTAATGATGTTTTCGTCATAATCAATTGACTTAACCATGGATAAGCCAGAGAACTTATTGTGACCACCAGAAGGGGCAAAATCGCTAAATGCAGTAGAAGTAGTAATCCACATTGGGTCAATCGTCATTATTAGTTTCCAGTCTCCAAACTTTTTGTAAACTTGAGGATCTTTAGTGATATCACCTTTCAAATAATTTGAGTAGTCAACAGTTCTGTCAGGCCAGGGTGTATTTTTCGTACGAAAGCGATCATTAAACTTGAAGATCATGCCAATCTGTTCTTCACATGGTTTTGAGAAATCTGGCATATCAATGACTTGAGGATGCATTTTTTCAAGTAACTCCTGATATACGACCATGACACCTAGAAGCTTTTCTCCCAAGCAATGAAGCCCCCTGCTTGTATCTATATCATAAGTTACCATTTGCCCCAACATTGCGGAGAGAATGGTTAGCCTTGGGATGTTCAGATAATGCAAGGTTGCAAGATTACAATCCCATGATTTTGCAATAGCTAACTGACGAACAATCCAGTCAATATGCTTAAATTTTATTTCAGCAAGCCGGTCAGCTGGAAATAGCTTTGGATGATCATCGACGTATTTATGATGTTTTCTGCATAGCAATAAAAGGTTATTTGGCGAATCCAATTCTTCCGGTGGAATGCTTGGGCTTGCCCTTGGTCCTTTTTTGCCTTGAGCGAATATGTGGCAAACCTCACCAACCAAAGATTCATGAAGGCCAGAATCTTCAGTATATATTAATTGCTCCTTACAGTACGCACACCTTGCAGCAGATTCACTCCATACTTGTATTCGTGTTTTTGTTGATATAGCCATGATATTCCTTATGTGGCATAACGTTTAAGGCCAGTGGCGTCAAAAAACCGCGCAGCGATTTTGGCATCCGAACTAGGCCGCCTTGTTAGATGCTTACGACCCATTAACTACTACGCCTTGTTTTTTGTACATTTTTCTTTCCCAGGAATGATATTCTTCCATTTTTCTCTTTAATTCCTCAGAACTTAAGCCCTTTACAATAATCCAGTTACGTTTTAGATCATCTGTTTCCTCTGTAAAGGGAATACTTTGTTTTTTTAAGACGGCGATATATTTGCTCCGGTGCTCTTGATTCGTTATCTCTATATATATTTGCTTTGGAAAACTGAATATATAAATGGCTGCTGCTATTCCCACCAGAGATATAATAATTGCTAGAAATTTCCCTTTTTTCATTTTTAAGCATCTAACGTTTAAGCGCACGGGTGCCAATAAGCGCGGCGGAACGCCGCGGTTTGCCGTCCACAGTGGCGCGCCTTGTTAGGCCTCATTTAATTTGACTCCATTTATGCTGCACATCTGATGCAACAATAACCCAATTATTCGTAGCACCATATGTTGCCCATTCAATTTCATGAATTAACTTACCTTTTTCATTCAATCGAAATTGGTCATACCGCCAATCTCCATGGCCTTGCCCAAAAGTATGAGCATTAACTTTATATTCAAATACTTCAGGGTACTGAAACTCTATATATCCGTCATGATACGCTGACAATAACTTTATACTTATAGATACTGTACGAATTTCATTCCTGCTGCCAGATGAAGGCTCTGAAATAGTGATCGCTTCTAACCAGGCATCATGAGGTGCCTTATGATCACTAAATCCATAGTACCAATCAGATGTTGCGAGTGCATATGCTGATTTTGGGAAGCAATCACTATTTTCTTTCAGATATTGTTCGTAGCGATTGAATGCCCCCTCAACATCTTTATCTCTTTGCTCACCAAGTATGTACATTTTGTTTTGAGGCCTAACTATAATTAGATGGCCAAAATGCCATATAAAAAACCGCGAAACAAGGTTCACTTATCTACATTTTTCTTATAATTTTCTTACTACAAAAATATAGCTAGCCTAAAAAAATCGATACTAGGCGGCAGTTCTGCCATCGCATTTTATTAATTTATTTTTATTCAGGGACTTATAACAGCTGGCATCCGTTTGCTGGTGTTATTTTAGATAATGCTGATATTCAGAGGTCCTTCTCGTTTTGTTAGTTTTATTTTTCCATAGAGGGGAGTATGAAAAGTAACATAGTTAATAAATAATCTAAACAATATCAAATGAATCTGGGTAGTCGTCTTCCACTAGCTGGCATTTGACTTCG
>CAZPAE010000382.1:0-3720 GCA_964584455.1 uncultured Thioalkalispiraceae bacterium | reverse complement strand
CTTATACAGCTCCATCATGGCTTGGCCTTTACGCTGGCGATCATCGGCGTAACGCTCATTAATTTGCTGCATACGTGGTGTTAGCTTTTTCATCCGCGCCATGGATTTATAACTGGTTTCCGATAACTTATAAAATACCAGTTTGATAAGCAGGGTTAGTAAAATAATAGACCAGCCCCAGTTACCAACAAATTTATTGATCCAGTTTAGTACCCAGAAAATAGGCTTAGATAAGAACGTTAACCAACCGTAATCCACGGTAAGTTCTAATCCAGGCGCAAGGGCTTCTAAATTTTCTTGAATCTTAGGACCAACATATAAATTTAAATTAACACTGGCTTTATCGTTTGGTTGAACCGTTTTTTGCGTTGACATTAACGCTAACCAATAACGACTTCCGTTGGCCTGTGGCTTATGCGTAAAGTAACGATAAACATCGTCTTTGGGTGGCACAAAAGCACCGACAAAATAGTGTTCGATAAAAGCAATCCAGCCGCCAGCAAATTCTCTGTCAATGGCATCAAGGGTGCCTCGATTCGCTTCACGCGTATCATCGATGTCATCAAAGTCGACTTTTTCATATTTGTTATCCGGGCTATAAAACACACCACCGGTATAGGTTGGCATCATAGCTAGGCTGCCCGCATCTTTTGGTGGTGTACGCTCTAAACGGACATAGGAGTGACCCACCCAAGGTTGGGTGCTTGTATTAACCACTTCATGGGTTACATCGATATTGTAGCTGTCACGAGTAAAGTGATAACGAATTACGAATGTCATACCTGCTTGGTTAGTCCAAAGCAGGTCCACATCCATACTGTCTTGATTATCTGCCAATGTGTAATTAGTTTGTGCCGTCTGATAAACGCTTTGACGATTAGGTGTTAATGCTCGTTGATCTTTGTTTGTCACATGGAAGCCATTTTGCGCAGTGAAATTACGCTGGCGTGATTGGTCCATTAAACGAAACGGGTTATCAGGCTCATCGATAGAAACGGGATACTTCAATAAATCCACTTGTTTAATATCACCGCCTTGGGTATCAATCTTTATGCGAAATACATCGGTCTCGACGGTAATCATTTGCCCTTGTCGCGCCACTGGACTACTTGGTTGGCTAGGTTGAGCACTTGACGATGGTGTTACCGCGCTGGGTACCGGCATACCTGCATCTTCATTACTTGAGGGAACCGGTTGTTCTGTACCGGGCAGAGTAGTAACACCGCTGTTGGGTTGAGAAATTGTCGTCGTTGGTTTGGGTGCATGATCTTCTTCCCAGGCCAACCACAATAAATAGCTAATAAAGGTTAATAATATAAATAGGAAAAAACGTTGTTGTTCCATGATGATAATCTACTTTAGTTTTTTATTTTGTGGAACGGGATCCCAGCCACCGGGATGGAAAGGGTGGCAACGTGATAATCGTCTCATTGTTAGCCAACTCCCTTTTACCGCGCCGTGCGTCTCAATCGCTTCGATGGCGTATTCTGAACAAGTTGGCGTAAAACGACAATTCTGTCCGAGGTACGGACTCAATATATATCGATAGGCTTTGACTAATCCAATCAGAATTCGGTGCATCATCACTCAATTTCACTTTTCTATGGAAGGTGCAAAAGCATGCCAGTGTTTATCTAAACTTGCATATATTTTTTGGCTCGGATATTGCGACACATCTTTGCGTACCAAAACGACAAAATCCCAACCTTTCAGTTCATGTTGATGGTGACGAAAGCTTTCACGTACAAGTCTTTTGATACGATTTCGTCCAACCGCTTTTTTTATCTGCTTGCGGGCAATCGCTAAGCCGAGTCGGGCGAACAATTTTTGGTTATTGTGCCCTAGTACTGTGAAATATGCATCGCTGCTGCGCTTGGGGTGGGCAAAAACACACTTGAACTGCGCTGGCTTGACCAGCTTTTGGCAACGGGTCAGTCGCTGCACCGGCTTACTGATGGGTAAGTCCTTATCGATAGCGGGTTAAACGCTTAAGCGTTTACGGCCTTTCGCGCGTCGTGCATTCAGTACTTTACGACCTCCACGCGTGCTCATACGTGCACGAAAACCATGGGTCCGTTTGCGTTTAATAATACTAGGCTGAAAGGGTCTCTTCATGGCCGATTCCGCGATAATTGTTAATAAAATACCAGCCGCCATTTGCTATGGCGGAAAAGGCGGCAAGGTTACTGTTTTGGCCCCATCATGTCAACTTAAATCCCCAAAATCCCGCATAATTGGATTAGCTCAAATATGTGGATAACTCCGCGAAGAAGGCGTAGACTCTTCGTCCGCGTAATTAAACACGCGGCCTTTTATACCCCAAAAATTAAAATATTAACCAAATTAAAGAGGATGGCTGCGTGTCGCAAGGGCTCTGGGATCAATGTCTTGCTCGGCTCGAAAGGGAACTTACCCCGCAACAATTTAACACTTGGATTCGACCACTACATGTCGTTGCTGATCAGGACGAAATGCGCCTGTTAGCACCCAATCGTTTTGTGAAAGATTGGATTGATGAGCGCTTCTTAGGTCGCATTGGTGAAATATTGGAACAGATCCATCAGCCTTGCCCACAACTTAAAGTAGAAATCGGCACACAACAAACCGAAATCGTAAAACCGGCGAACCAAGTTTTAGAAACACCAACCCCTGCCGCAGCTAATAATAAACCGGGCAAATATAAGAACAGCAGTCTCAATCCTAATTATACTTTCGACAGCTTTGTTGAAGGTAAATCTAATCAGCTTGCTCGAGCCGCTTCCAGTCAGGTAGCAATTAACCCTGGTGATGCTTATAACCCATTATTTGTTTACGGTGGTGTTGGCTTAGGTAAAACCCATTTGGTCCACGCCATTGGTAATGCCATTGCTGCTTCTAAGCCCGGTGCAAAAGTTGTTTATCTTCATTCAGAACGGTTTGTTGCTGATATGGTAAAAGCACTGCAACATAATGCCATTGATGAATTCAAACGCTACTACCGTTCCGTTGATGCATTACTTATTGATGACATTCAATTCTTCGCTGGCAAAGAACGTTCACAAGAAGAATTTTTTCATACCTTCAATGCACTATTAGAAGGGCAACAACAAGTCATCATGACCTGTGATCGATACCCAAAAGAAGTAGATGGTTTAGAGGAACGGCTTAAATCCCGTTTCGGTTGGGGATTGACTGTTGCTATTGAACCGCCAGAGTTAGAAACCCGTGTCGCTATTTTAATGAACAAAGCGCAATTGTCAGGTATTGAATTACCTAACGAAGTTGCCTTTTTTATCGCTAAGCGCATTCGCTCTAATATTCGTGAATTAGAAGGCGCATTACGGCGTGTTATCGCCAATGCACAGTTTACTGGGAAATCGATCACCTTGGATTTTGCTAAGGAGGCCCTGCGCGATTTGCTGGCCTTACAAGACAAACTGGTGACGATCGAGAACATTCAAAAAACAGTGGCTGAATACTACAAAATTCGTGTGGCTGATTTGCTTTCAAAGCGACGTAATCGTTCTATTGCTCGGCCACGCCAGCTGGCAATGGCATTGTGTAAAGAATTAACCAACCACAGCCTGCCGGAAATCGGCGATGCCTTTGGCGGACGTGACCATACCACGGTGTTACATGCTTGCCGCAAAATGGGAGAGTTACGAGAGGAAGATTCGCGTATTGGTGAAGACTACGCCAATTTACTGCGGATATTGAGCACATAATGCTCAAAAAGGCAGC
>CAZPAE010000381.1:0-3732 GCA_964584455.1 uncultured Thioalkalispiraceae bacterium | reverse complement strand
ACTGAAACCACAGGATAGAATTGATTATTCTTAATTGGCTGGGGATCTACAGGGCAAGCCGATAAAATCGACACGGTTTTTGGGGTTTGAATCTTTAACTGGTACAGCATGATCTGAGCATGGCGGGTTGCGTTTTCCGATAAGGCAACCAATACATGTTGACCTACAGCAGTAATACTTGCTTGAGTTGATTTTGTCTTACCAAGTTTTAAGGCAGGCCCCATTTGTTGAGGGCCAACAATACGTACATAGATGTATTCATCTTCTTCCCAAGTGATCGCAAAATGGCGCTTAGCTAATGCGATAATACTTGGCTCATACGCTTCACCTTTACCGCTGATCTTTAAGGCAGAACCAAATTGGTTGGCCTTTTTTTGTTTGCGCGCAAGATAAATACTCGGTGTGCTGGTGTGATCATCTTCCCAGGTAATGGCAATGATGTTTCCAGAGACGGCAATATTGCGGCGCCCTGCTGACTCAAGATGATGAAACACACCTTGTTTTGCTGTTGGTGTGACATGAATGGTAGTGCCGAATTGCCAGTGTTCAGCAAATACGGTTGTGCAAAATATCAATGATACAAAAAATGAGACATGCTTAATCCAATGCATCAAGAATCACCTAGTTTACGCAGTGCTGCTTGTACTTTGCTATCGGCATTGAGTAAGTCTTCAATACGTTGTACCCCAATGAGCTGATACACCATATCGCCATTGGGCAGCATGAATGTGAACACCGGTGTAACATAAGCTTTATAGCGAGTACCCAATTCTCGTTCAGTAATACGTTCGCCACTGGGTAACCGCAGCCGCTTACCACTTTCTGCATCGACGTACGCTAATATATAGTTGCGTGAGTAAAATTCGCGAACTTTCGGATCAGAAAAGGCTTCTTTATTGGTTTTCTCACAATAACCACAACCGTATCGCCCAAAGTAGACAAATAAGGGTTTGGCTTCAGCTGCAGCTTGTTTCATGGCTTTATCGAATGTTTGAAACGGATAACCCTTGGGGGGATCAGCTAAAATACTCTGTGACATAAGGACGGATGTGATAATAAGAAGATATCGTAGCATCTGGACTCCTAAAATATTCAGGGAACCTACCCTTTTAATTATATCGGTTCTTTAGCAGATATAAATAGTGATGGAAAATTGTTTGTATAAAGGACATAAAACTAACGAGAGGAGCCTTTTATCCAGCTTATGGGTGGCCAGGGTGCCATATCCGTTTCCAGAAGGTGTTCAAGTGAATAGGATGTAAAGGTTTGTTGCGCCAGATGGTAAGTGACAATAATTTTTTCTGCTTGGTCTATGATATCTTCCCCCCAAGAACCTGACAGAAACGCGAGCATCGTACCATCCGGTGACCAAGTAGGAAATCGTAGCGGCCTGTGGGAAACCAGCACACGGGCTATTTGTTGGCCGTTGATATTCATGCGCCAAATTTCTCGGTTATATTCAAAGACAAAATACTGACCACTTGGGTGGATGGCCGGATTTTGGATATGACCATCGAGTACTATCTCGGTATTGATGAGTGCTGCATGTTGCAATGATCTGTCAGCAATGAAAAATTGATCTTGATGGATAAATAATAGTCGACCATCGGGTAACCACTGGGGTGTAGAACCGTCAAAATAGATACGATGTTCCCCATTAATGTCAAAGATATGAATGCGATGAAAATAACGCTGATCATAATAAAATGCATCCACGGCCAGATGAGATTGATCGGGGGATAAATGGGCAGATTTAAATCGCGTCGGGTAGCCGTTGAAGGCAAACTCCCGCATTTGTGTCGGGTTTGTGACTTTATCACTACAGCTTGTCAATGAGACCACTTTACCTGTCATGTCTGACATCATTACTTGATGCACACTGTCACCACAACGCTGCAAAAAAAGCGTGACGCCATTAGCATAATGCTGAACTGATTCGCCTTGTTGCCAAGACGTTAATTGACCCGTTGCCAGGTGATATTCTTTAATACCCATTGGCTCAATCACTAAACCGGTTTTAACACTATTAAATAGTATGCTGTCTTTAGGCGGTGCGTTAGCTTGTTGGTTCAGTTGTCCATAATGACAAGCACTGAGCAAGAGACAAACAAGCATAATGAATATCGTTTTGTGCATACAGTTATCTTATAGCGATAGTGATGTGCGTCATCTTAAACGATGCAGCATAAAATAACATAGAAACCTTACTTGCATTGCGTGGTTTGAGGGACTGTATTATTCAGTTATGATACTAAGTCCGAAAATACAAGAATGGCTAATAGTTTAAACATTAGCATCAATAAAATGCTCATCATTGGATGAAATCAACCAAAGGGAATGGTTATGCCTTATACACATATTCGTTATATCGGTTACCAAATTTCAACAGTGGCAGATAGGCCTGCTGGTGCGAATAGAACAGATGTGAAATATGGAATTGCACCGGGAACCATTAATAATCCACCGGATCTTTATGCACCAGATAAAAATTTAAATGGTATTTCTAATGATGCGAAGGTGCGGATTCAGCGACTGGTTGCTGTTATGCTAAAGGCTGCCCAGGCTATTTCAGCCATCGATAGAGACACGGTATTAAAAGTGTTTGTTGCACCGGAGTTTTATTTTCGCCCTGATAATGCAGAAGTTTCCTACAGTATGGATGATTATCGCCATATAAAAGAAGTGCTACGTGTCACGTTGGCTTCCTATGAAGAGTTTAAACATTGGTTAATTATCCCGGGTACCATTATGTGGAAACAAGATGTTGATGACACAGGCAAAAGCTCACGCATTGTTAATCCCTTCCACGATGTTTATTTCAATACCTCAATGTACTATAAGCAAGGGGACAACCCGTTTATCCCTAAATCAAAAGTGATCGAAAAACACACTGCCTCACAAATTGATGGTATTCCAACGGGTCGACATAATCGTGGTGTTAATGCACGCCCCAATGATCCCACCAAAAAATCGGCACCAGAAGAATATCCGCAATATCAAAGTTCCGCCAAAATCCAAAAACATCTTTTTACTATGAATGGACTGAAGTTTGGCTTAGAAATTTGTTTAGAACACGCCTATAGCGCCACGGCAGCCAATGATTTTCGAGTAATTAAAAAATACTTGGCGGGTAATGGTGCTTCACCTTATGCCACTGGGGTTGATGTCCACATACTCACTGCCGGTGGAATGACAATTAATAGCCGCAGCGTAGTCGCCAAGCGGAATGGTTTTATTGTTCGCACAGATGGCTATGTGAACCCCAATAACCCTGCCACACAAATTGGCAAAGTACTCGGCTACATCGGCGGTATGAAACCAAGCCAACTCAATACTAACACCCAGTTACGAGATTTAAGTAAGCCTTGGTACAAAAGTATTAGCATACCCGATACCGATAATTTGTACCTTGCTCCACCCGCTGGATTTGAGGCAAGTTGGAACAGCCAAAAAATTAATATTGCCAGTAGTTATAAATTGCCATAACCAAACACGATAGTAAGTGATCCTGTCACTTACCACGACACATGGACTGTAAACACAATGAAATTCACTGACTTAGAAACAAGCCTTGGGATCAAAGGCGACACCCTAACCAAAAAACAAATCAATATTTCAACTAACTCACTAACCAAAAATATCAATGATGTTCTGAAATATTGCTATAACGATACGTCTATTGTTATTAGTAGTGCGACACTGACTAGCCATGATGTGGATAGTAATACTATT
>CAZPAE010000380.1:0-3733 GCA_964584455.1 uncultured Thioalkalispiraceae bacterium | reverse complement strand
GCCAACCACTAAGAAGTATATATTTTCACTATAATTGTAAGTGGCGATAGATGACCATAAAATGTAAATTGTATTAGCGCCGACTAGGCAAATTACATTTATATGCTTTTCAAATTGCCTCCCTACAGGGTAATTGTTAAGTGAAAGTACTTTTAAAACTAATACACCAAGATAGAATAGTATGAAATTCCAAATCATCGTCTTAATAATGAATTTGATTGTCTCAACAATGATGTTAATGATTGTTTCCAAAAAGTCGGACATTTGTATTTGCAACCTTCATATTACAAGGCTAACACCAATTCCTTGATGCGCTACTAAGCTAAAACCTCCACGTATAGAGCCAAGGTTCCTTCTCTTTCCTCATCCTCTGCAGACCACCATTTCGAAAAGAACTCCAAGTATGCGTCCCTTTTTGACCTCTGAAATAACGTATCAGGTAGACTGTCGACCAGCTCCGCAAAAGAGGCTGCCTTGTATATCTTCAAGATTTTCACGCAGTATCGTTTATCCTGACCAGGCTCCTCTACAAACTCGAAGACATCTCCTTCCTCCAAGGAACTCCAGCACGCCTCATCGAGACGAAAGTCCACCCCACCACCGTCTCTTAAAAATTTGTTGAAGCCACCCGCCGTAAGCCCCATAGACAACTTGGGCGTTACATTATTACTCATATAGTACCTCTTAACCGCCTCGGATTATTGAGGGATCGTTTTAACACTTGGAAGCTGAACGCTTAAGCTCACGAACGCCAACAAGAGCTGCACAAATAGGCTGCCTTGTTAAGGCTTTATTTGAAAACAATTTTGCACCCAATAACTCCAATGTATGTATTACCAGTATTTGCATTAATTCTTTGTAACCCTAACACTGTCATAAAAGGCGAGCAATTTATTGTAGAACCAGGGTAGGAGACGCGAGCTTTGATGGGCTTGTTATACCCATATACCATAGGCCACAATAAGAACTAAAAAGACCACTGTAGCAAGGACTAACCCTGAGTTAATCAGCTGCAATACACTAAACCGATGTACAATTTCCTTATCGTACACAGTTGGTAGATCCTCTATCTCATAAGATAAGCCATCGTTGAGTGTCATAGATCTCACACACCGAAGACACAGCAATAAAATCAGGCTATAGATGATAATCTCGGCAATCATCAAAACTTTGATTAAATTCAAAGACTCAATTCTCACCATCAGAAGAATAGTCACGCCGACCATTATTGATATATGACTAATAGCAGCTGAAGCCCTAGTATGAATCGCACTCACCATGGTGTTGATATATTCAATTGGATCTTCATTACTTTTCTGTTTAAGGAAAAATGCTTTTTCTCTAGGAAGCGACGCCTCAACGACACGAGTATTTACCAATCGCTCAACAAGGAAATCAATTGGCTTATCTATTAGTTGAAATGTTAACTTAGCTAAATCAATCATCAGGATTATTTTTCGTATAACGTTGCAACTGTGTAGCGTAGCATAGTTTATTTCTGAACGAGCACCTTGTATTGCTATATACCCCTACAGTCACATAATAATATTAATGGGGAGGCTAGAAGCATAAGAACTCCATCAACCGTCATTGTTATTGGCGATAATGATTTACTGATTATTGATTTATATACTGGGGGTTCTTCCCATATCTGAAAGGTATATTGCTTGCTCATTTTGTGACCTTTAACACTCCGAATAGATTCACTATTATCATAGCGAATGCCACTTAATGATAATTCAATACCGCCCTAAAAATTCGCGAAAATGAATTAAGCTGAATTGAATATCATATTATGTTTTTGATTTTATGATGCTTTATTTTTGTAACAAAGGTATGTCCATCAAAAGGATGACAACAGAAGATCGGGTTTTAAATATAAGGTTATCTTTTTTATGACAGAAAATACATCTGCCAGCATATTGGTAGAGTAGAAGTAAACGAACTTAAGATAAGATCATGGCGCAAAGTATTGATTTTTATCTGTTACTATAAATAATCACCATTTAGCAGCAATTTATCTGTATCCGGCACCGAAGGTGGGTAATCAATTAACTTGCTTATGTGGTTTTCTTTGCATTACCTAATGGGTTGTCTTCAAAGTAATTGACAATATGAGGAATAGCCTGTTCAAAGCCACCCGGTGTATTGATAGACATAAAACCAGCTCTGGCATGACTGCGATTCTCAAAGCCATGTTCTGTTTCACCTGGAATATAAATGTATGAGCCTTTTTGTGCCTCGAACCAACCTTTGCCATCAAGATAGACTGCTAGACAGCCTTCAATTACATAGAAAAGATGCGCTTCTGGATGCTTATGAATATGAGGGCCTTCCGTATTTGCTTCTAACCACCATTCAGAAACCGATAGCGTTGAATTTGTTTCCTCAAGGTCAGCTTTGAAAATAGCAGACATTCGCCCCATGGGGTATGTTCGCCCTTCACCTGCTTTTAGCACCAGCGGTTTCAATTTAATTTCACTGCTCATCATTTTCTCAAAGCCAAATATTTATATACTTAATACTCACAATACTAGACCATTTAGTTAGATTTACTGCTATCAGGGATAGATTCATATGAAACCTCTGTTTCACCCGTTATAAACATCAGTTTGACATTAGGGTTTGGTAACTGTCGATGCCAAAGCATTTTTGGAACAACACATACCTCTCCACTATGAACCACAACCTTGCGCTCAACACCTTCTTCTAAAATCGTTACTTCTACTTTCCCTTCAAGAACATATAAAAATTCATCACGATTGTGGCGTTCCCAGGGGGTTAACCCGGAAAAATGTGTAACACCAACGAAGCAATCTTCGAATTGCGAAAAAGTTCTGACTGAAGCCATAGCCTCTTCCTCTGTTGTATCTTTAGATACTTCAAGCAAAGGTAAGAATGCACTTAGTTCTCTTAGATTATGGGACTCCATTTTCAAAACCTCTTTTTTGATTAAAGTGCTTAACTACATTTAGAAGACCCAAAAATATTTCATATTTCGTCCAATGCTTAACTGGCAACCCTGCGGTTAACCAGCTTTAAAAACTATCTGTACTATCGAAGTTAAGACACTTGTTAGGCACCATAGTCATGGTATTACAGGATATTTTTTTCCAAATTTTACATTTGCCCACTTCTTATAAATCTTATCGGATAGGATAATCGGCAAGTACGCATCCCAACCCATTTGATAATACACAACAACCATTCCTCTTTCTGATGTAATAGCATCTAATTTGTCAGAACATTTCATATAAACTTCACCACGTTTACTGCCTTTTGATACTTCTATCAGATTTTGCACTTCTGAATCTTTCAGCTTGCTTATGTTGCGCCTTTTAAATAACAAATTATAGACATCTATGATTTCATCTACACCTGAAGCCCAATCAATATTACCTAAAAATCCTTTTTCAATAAGAAAATAAAAAAGAACTTCAAATGCAACCTCTGCTTTAGCAGGCACATGTTGATCGCCACACCAGCTAGGTTCATATTCTCCTTGCGTTAAACAAAACTCGGCAAACAACCTGTAGTTATCGTAGTACGATAAACCTTGTTCAACATATTCCTCCGCTGCAAGGTCTTGAATAGCTTCTTTCAAGATTGGCCTTGGGTCAATTTCTTTTCTTTTAAAAATAGAAAACATCTTTTTAATACCGAATGGATGCCTAACGCCCACATGAAAGGCGAGTGTTAGTGAACCTCACCTAGGTTTCTTGTTGGCGATTTT
>CAZPAE010000379.1:0-3736 GCA_964584455.1 uncultured Thioalkalispiraceae bacterium | reverse complement strand
AGTAGAAACACCGTTCGGTGATATGCGCGAGTTAGTGTTAGATCTACGCCATCCTGATTTTTCCACCTCCAATCATGTAGCACAAATGATTAATCAAGCCATAGGGCCAGGGACAGCCTATTCGCTTGATGCCGGCTCGATCAATGTACAAGCGCCTAAGGATTTAGCACAACGTGTAGCGTTCATTGCGATGTTAGAAAATCTAAGAGTCGAGCCAGCAGAACCGCCGGCACGGGTAATAGTGAATTCGCGTACCGGTACGGTGGTCATAGGGCAACATGTTCGCGTCCTACCGGCAGCTATTTCCCATGGTAGCTTAACGGTGACCATTACTGAAAACACGACTGTTAGCCAGCCAGGGCCTTTGGCCGAAGGCGGTGGGACCGTTGTGGTACCTGCTTCGGATATTAATGTTAACCAGGGTGACAAGCGCATGTTTAAGCTGGATATGGGCGTTTCATTGGATGATGTGGTTCGGGCCGTGAATCAAGTGGGTATTGCCCCTGGCGATCTGGTTGCTATTCTTGAAGCCTTAAAGGAAGCGGGTTCGTTACGGGCTGAGCTTATCGTTATCTAGCGATGTGTGGCGCGCCTAGTGCGCTAATACTATAACGGTAGTTAAGATATGGTTATAGGCTATCTCATTGATAATAAGATTAAAAAGCTGGCAAGTTAATTGCATTTATCATCTTATTATTCTGTTTGCCGTGGTGAGTGATGTTAGATCAAACCAGTCCACAACTTTATACCGATTTTTCCAGCTTAACTGGACTACGTCGGCAAGCACGTGAGGATCCACAAGCGACACTGCGGGCAGTGGCTCGCCAATTCGAAAGCTTGTACCTCAATATGATGCTTAAAAGTATGCGCCAAGCGAGTTTAGGCGATCCTATTTTTGATTCCAGTAGCAGTGGTTTATATCGTGATATGTATGATAAACAAATTGCGCTGCAAATGAGTCAACAACAAGGAATTGGTCTGGCCGACATGTTGGTAAAGCAATTGCAAACACGTGTTCCGGTACGGCCTGAAAGACCTAGCTTACCGAGTGAAGTATCATCTTTAACTGTTGCGCCAGCTGTTAAGAAACAAGCCTCGCAACCTGATCCTATCAAGTTTGAGTCGCACGAAGCCTTTGTTAATTATCTTTGGCCTAAGGCTGAGGCAGCGAGCGAAGAGTTAGGGGTATCACCACAAGCCTTAATAGCACAAGCCGTATTAGAAACCGGCTGGGGTCAACATATCCATCGTCTACCCAATGGCAAGAGTAGTTATAACCTGTTTAATATCAAGGCGGATAGTCGTTGGGACGGACAAAAAGTAACAGTTAGCACTTTGGAATACAGTGGTGGTATTGCGGAAAAACAAAAAGCCAATTTCCGTGCCTATGGTAGTTATCAAGAAAGCTTTGATGATTACATTCACTTTCTGAAAAACAACCCACGCTATACGGATGCACTACAGAATGCCGAACATGCTGCTAGCTATGTGAAAGAACTCCAGCAAGCGGGCTATGCGACGGATCCAAATTATGCCAACAAAGTAATAAATATCATGCAGCGTGAAGTGGTTGGTGCACCTTATACCTCTTATCTTAGCGATACGGGTGGTGTCTAAAGATGTCTGGCGGCGACTTACTTGGTATCAGTAGTTCCGGTGTCATTGCTGCACAACGTGCGCTAACGACTACTGGCCACAATATTGCCAATGCATCAACGCCGGGCTACTCTCGCCAAGGCGTTGAGATGGAAGCACGTAAACCACAGTTTGCTGGCAACGGCACCATTGGTACTGGCGTGATCGTGGATAATGTATCTCGCAACTATGATGAGTTTGTGGTAAAGGAATTACGTAATACCACATCGTTAAGTAAGCACTTAGATAAATCCTATGAGTTTACCAGTCAAGTCGATGATATCTTAGCGGATCCTCAAGCGGGTTTATCACCGGCATTATCGGGTTTTTTTGAAGCGGTTAATGGTCTTGCTAATGACCCTTCTTCTACGGCTTCACGCCAAGTGTTATTAAGCAGTGCAAGAAACTTATCAGACCGGTTTCATTATTTGAGTGTTCGATTTGATTCATTGCGTGAGTCAGTTAACCAAGATATGACTACCAGCGTGAGTCAAATCAATGAAATTGCCGATGCCATTGCAGAGTTAAATGTGGCGATTGTTCGCTCTCGAGAATTAACTGACCGTCCAGCCAATGATTTGTTAGACCAGCGTGACTTATTGGTTCAACAACTATCAGAAAGAATTAACGTGCGTACCACAGTACAAGATGATGGTCGCATGAATGTGTTTGTAGGTAATGGGCAGACACTTGTGGTGGGTGATATTGCTTCTGAAATTGATATTCGCCCTAATGAGCATGATCCTACTACCCGGGAAATTGTTTTCCAAGGTGCCGGTGGGGATACGGTGATTACCCAATTTATCAGTGGTGGTGAGTTAGGTGGCTTAATTAACTTCCACGAAGAAGTATTAGCACCAGCTCAAAACGAGCTCGGTCGCATTGCCATGGGTTTAGCACAAACATTTAATAAACAACACAAACTCGGTATCGACTTAGAAAGCCAGCTAGGGAAGAACTTCTTTTCGCAAGTTGATAAACTATCGCCTATTGTATTGCCAAGTATCAATAATAAAGGTGATATGCTGATTTCAGCTGAAATTACCGATACCAATAAATTAACTACCAGTAATTATCAACTGGCCTATATGCAGGGGCAGTTTGAACTATTACGGTTGGAAGACAAAGAAGTGGTGGCGCGATTTGGTTCTTTACCACAAGAAATCGAAGCAGATGGTTTACGCTTAACCTTAAAAGCAGGTAGTACTATCCAAGAAAATGATCGGTTCCTGATTCAGCCGACCCGCCGTGCCGCAGAAATGTTTGATGTTGAACTGGATTCGGTCGCTGATATCGCTGCGGCAACACCCATTCGGGCCACAGCCGATATTGATAATCTAGGCGATGCTAAAATCGAAGTAGTACAAGTCACTGATACCACCAATGAGCTATTTCAAGCTCAACCCGGGCAATTGAGCCCACCGTATATCGTGCGTTTTGTGAATGAAAACCAGTTTGAAATATTGGATAACTCGGGTAATCCCGTCAAAGTACGGATCAATGCGGTAGCAGATGATCCGAATATTGATCTCAATGCGAAGCAAGCAACCAGTACACCTATCCCTGAAACACCTGCGGATGGTAAACCAGTAGAAAAAGATAAACCACCGGAGCAACTACGCAACGACAAGTTAACTGGTGCTGGTGGTTTAGGTAATATTGAAGGGCCCATCGCCTATGATCCTGATGAAGGGATCGATCTTTTTCCTACACCAGGCGGTCTTGACCGAGGGATAAAATTGCGCATCGATGGTGAACCTAAGGCAGGCGATATATTTCGTATTGAATACAATGAAGATAGTACCAGTGATAATAAAAATGCACTGTCATTGGCAGACTTGCAAACCAAAATGTCATTGATGAATGGTACCTCGGATTATGCACAAACCTATGGTCAGCTCGTTTCTCGTGTCGGCAGTAAGACACACGAGCTAGATATTAATCGCAAGGCACAAAAGCTATTATTGGACCAAGCCATTGAAACCCGAGAGGAAATCTCCGGTGTCAATCTTGATGAAGAAGCGGCTGAATTAGTTCGGTTTCAAAATCTGTATCAAGCCAATGCACAAGTAGTTGCTGCTGCGGATCAAACTTTCCAAGT
>CAZPAE010000378.1:0-3742 GCA_964584455.1 uncultured Thioalkalispiraceae bacterium | reverse complement strand
TGTCAAAACAGCTGATAATTTGAATTACTAGTACCTGCTTTTTTACGATCACCAGCTGGTTTGACAATGCCTGGAAAGTCAGGTAAAGGCAATGACAACTCTATTGCACATATAGGCAAGATTGGCGTCCCCATGCTTGACCTTTATGGATCAGAAGACTTACCCGTGGTTGTCAAAACAGCTGGTGATCGTAAAAAAGCAGGTACTAGTAATTCAAATTATCAGCAGGTTGAAGTCAATGGTGCCGATCACTTCTTTGACGGCGAAGAGGATCTGCTTATGGAGCAAATCCTAGGCTGGCTTGAAAGACTATAATTGGAAGCTGTTGAGTATGAATGGTTGAGAATAATCTAAGATGAACTCCGTGAAAAATAATCTGTGTAGGAAGAAATTACGCGGAACATATCAAAGAGTTTGATAACAAGTCTTCACAAGAGCCTGTGCTTTTTATTAAACCAAATTCTTCAATATCAAGCACAGTCTATAGCAGCAAGGATGACACAATTCATTATGAGGCGGAGATCACATTTTTAATGAAGCCCAATAGAGGTATAAACTGATGAATAAGCGAGAATTTGTAAAAACATTGTTAGCAGCAAGTGCTTTAAGTGCAGCACCAAAGCTGTATGCCAACAATCAAACTAAAATTCATCGAAAAAAAATACTATCTAGTGGTCAATTTATTCCTGTTATTGGCATGGGTAGTTTTGTGACTTTCAATTTCCCAAGTGATTTCGTAATTATTCGCCAAAGAAGTAGCCTTATTGATCAGTTTTTTTCAATGGGTGGTGAGTTAATTGACTCTTCCCCGATGTATGGAGCGTCTGAAAAAAATTTAGGCTTATGTATTAACTCTTCTGCTAAAGATAAATTATTTTCAGCAACTAAAGTTTGGACCTCATCAGTTGGTGATGGCGTGTCGGAAATTGAAGCATCAAGAAAACTATGGAAAGTCGATCAATTTAATCTATTACAGGTTCATAATCTTGTGTCATGGGAAGGACACCTAAAAACTCTCTTCGATATGAAGGATCAGGGAAAGCTTAATTATGTTGGTGTTACTACGTCACATGGTCGTCGTCATAAGGAATTGGAAAAAATCATGATGACTCAGCCTATCGACTTCGTTCAGGCTACTTATAACGTTGTTGACCGAGAAGTAGAGCAGCGTATACTGCCAATTGCCAAGGAAAGAGGTATTGCCTTTATTGCAAATCGGCCTTTTCAACGAGGTAATATAATTAATCAGGTAAACCAGCATCCTCTTCCTGGTTTCGCAAAGGAATTAAATTGCGATAATTGGGCTTCTTTACTATTAAAGTATATCGTGTCTCACCCTGCTGTTACCTGTACTATTCCTGCAACATCTAAGCATGAACATTTACTAGAGAATATGAGTGCGTTGATTGGTGAAGTTCCAGATGCTGAGTACAGAATAAGAATTGAAGAATATGTGTCAAAGCTGTAATGGATGTTTCCTTTTCTTATTCTTTGCGAGATTTGTTAATCTTTTCTCCTGACTCTTATTTTAAACTTTTTGAGTTATCGAATGAGGCATTGTGGCCATTTCATATACCGTTAGGTATTTTGGCTATCATTGCGCTTTTTCTTGTTTGTTCTAAGCAGGGACAATTCTATAGGCTCGTTTTAGGGTGGTTAGGAGTCGTATGGTTTTTTGTTGGTTATTGGTATTTTTATGTGCATTTTAGCCAAATAAGCACATACGCGAAAATTCTGAGCTACTTTTTCTGGTCACAGTCGCTATTATTTTTAATATTTTCATTCGTAGCAAGATATCACGAATCAAAGGTTATTTTTACAAGACTGCAAATCATTAGTGGAACGGGATTAGTTTTATATGGTTACTTGATACATCCTGTACTTTCTGGTTATTTATGGGATCAATCCATATATGGTTTGGAGTATTTTTCAGTTTCACCAGACCCAACAGTAATATCAACTCTCGGATTCATATTAATAATAAGACCGAAAGGCTATTTATTATTGTCAGTTATACCTCTGCTCTGGCTTTGTTTTAGCTTTCTTACATATCAAGCATTCTAGAAATCGTCTGCATAAAGGTTTTTTATTTCTCATAAACAGTCAGAACTCTCTTTGCGCAATTGTTTTAATGACTGATTCTGAATAGTGATTGAAGGTTTGCGATCATATCCATCGATAGATATTTGTAATTATTGTCTCATCAGCATTGCTGATAAACCTAAATTTATAATGGAGACAATCATGAAAAAATACTTAACCTTAATAGCTGGTTTGTCATTGTTTGCTCAGAGTGTGTTTGCAGGTGGTTTTCAAATTACTAGCCCACAAATTGCAAATAACGGAACCATTAAACAAGAACAAGTCTTTAATAGTTTTGGTTGTACTGGTGGAAACGTATCGCCCGAACTTAAATGGAAAGGAGCTCCAAGTGGCACCAAAAGTTTCGCTGTCACTGTTTATGACCCTGATGCACCTACTGGAAGTGGCTGGTGGCACTGGGTTGTATTTAACATACCAGCTAATTCTGATGGATTAGCCGCGAATACAGGTGATATTAGTGCGAAATTAACACCGGCAGATGCAATTCAAAGTCGCACTGATTTTGGCAAACCTGGTTACGGTGGCCCATGTCCTCCTGCTGGTGATAAAGCTCACCGTTATCAATTTACAGTCTACGCCCTAAAAGTAGACTCACTCCCTCTGGATGAAAATGCACCTGCTGCCATGGTTGGTTACTACATCCAAAATAATATGATTGGTAAAGCCGTACTAAATGCCAAATTTGGTAGATAGAGGATTATGAGGCTTCTTAAAATATACTAAATGATTCTATCTCTACTCTAAACGAGATATTGCCCACCCCTATGGTGGGCTTTTTTGTTCAATAAATACACGTTGAAGTCACCCGTTATATTTACGCTGAACGGCTGCTGTCACTGACATCCTCAGGGAATATCCGTTATCAACTCAAAACGCCCTACAATCATGGGACTACCCATGTGATCTTAGAACCACTGTATTTTATTGCCAGGGGTGTTCAACATCGATGTATCGATCTGCCCAAAGTGTGGCGGTGAAGCCAAGGTGATCGCCAGTATCGAGGATCAGCAGATCATCAGAATAGGCGTAAAAAACGCGCCAACCTTCCCAGTCGAAAAAAGCTCAATTCACCGGCGCGCGGGAATAGATAATTTATAATTGACTATTCGTTAATGCTAAGCCGCGGTAACGGTGGCAGCAAAACCTTCAAGCATACTTTTCATCTTAATGGCCATATCCGCTTTGCCTTCGATGCCATGTCGTTTTATTAAATAGTCGGGATCATTGAAACTGATCCAAACTTGATTTTGGTCGTCTTGCCATACCAGCGCTTTTTGTGGGAAGTCGATGGCCGCGGTTTGACTGCATTGCATTAGTGGTGTTCCTGCTTGTGGATTACCGAAGATCAGCAGTTCTGTTGGGCGCAGTGCCAATCCGGCGTTAGCCGCCGCCTGTGCGTGATTGACGCGCGCAATAATATTCATATCGTTAGCACGTAATACTTCATCGAGCCGGTTTGCAGTTGTTGTGATGTCATGCGGGCTGGCGATGTTGATCATGCCGTTGTGAGTCATTGTATTCATCATCGTTTGTCTCGTTTTATTGAGGCGTTAATTCAGTTGTCGAAAATTTTTGGGTAAGTGACCGTCCGCCGTAAAGGCGGACGGTATTGCATCGATGATTAGAGTTCACCTGGTGC
>CAZPAE010000377.1:0-3756 GCA_964584455.1 uncultured Thioalkalispiraceae bacterium | reverse complement strand
CAAAAGCATTACTGACTAAAATTGTTGCTGAACACCCAGATAACCAAGAAGCAAAAAAAATGCTCGATGAGTTAAAATAATAAAATTGGGTTGTGTATTCTTTGATAAAAAATAAACCATGTGGCAGGTTTGCCTACCACATGGTTTGATTAATTTTAATGTATTAACAATACGCAAGACGTATGCTGTTGTTTAAATAAACAATAATTAGAATTATTTTATTGCATAGCAGTTGTGACGATGTCACTGTCTAATGTATTAACAACCCCATCACCATTTAAGTCTCCTGTTGTATAGTTTATGCCATGCGTTGCGTTTGTCATTCCGAGATTGTTAGTAATAATATCTTGATCAGCGCTATCTACCGTGCCATCCAGGTTTACATCACCAAGCAGGAAAGATGCAAAGGGCTTGCCTTGGTTAATCATAAATAGATCGCCGGTACCTCCGGGTAAGGTGATATCGAGTTTGTTATTATCCAAATAAACCCATTCGAGTTCACCGCTTGTACGGTTAAGTCGCAATAGCTCAGTAATACTGCCTGTTGAAAATTGCAGCTCGAAACGTAGTTCTGTATCTTCTGCCGTTTTGTCGGGTTCACTAAATACATTCACTAGCATGATATATTCACCTGTTCCGTCATCGTGGAAGAAACCAATCATCCCATCTTCTTCTGTTGTAAGTTCACCATTTTCAATATCATGAACGATGATATTGGTTAGTGCGCCATTTCCTGAGCCCGATCCCCATTGTGGTACATTAAAACTATTTCGTTCACAAGGTTCATCACCACCGTCAACCCAAAAAACATGATCACTGGTGAGTAATGCAAGGGCATCACCAAGATTAGCTATTTCTGAATTGATATTGGCAATATTGTTAAAGAAATTGTCTTGCGTTGTGGGTGCGCCGTACTTACTGACAATATTTGTATCATGCGTATCATCCCAGGCGAAATAGGCAATGCCTTTGGCACCATATACGAGTGAGGCAAAAACGTGCATGCGTAGCTCGGATTCACTGGGTAATCGCAGACCTGATGTTTGAAATGCTTGTATGATATTGAAATAAGTGATGTTGTTTGCGAGCCCTACTGTTCTCAGATTTAGCAGCCCTTCATGCATAAAGTCGCGACGGACAAGTGAGGTTTCATTTGGACAATCAGCAGGGTGTGTGGCTTCTACAAATGGATAGGTGTCAATACTGATAATATCCGGGCTGATGTTGTTTGCAATATCTGTTAGGTATTGCAAGTGTGAATAGCCAGCGGGCATAGGTGGATCACCAGGACCACCACCCCAAAGGGATGTTGTCAGCGGTAATGCTCCAAAGCCATTAGTCCATACCTTGGCATTTGTATTTGTGCGTAACCATGCGGCGACACCATCATGAATGTTAGATGAATCATTCCAGTGGAAGTCTTTGCCTGATGGCTCATCACGTGTTGTGATAGCAAATAGATTGGGGTAGGTATTGCTGTATTGGCCAATGGTATCGGCTAATACAGTTTCAAAATCAGGGGTATGTTCTGTTATTTGATCGACATTCATACTCCATGGTGTATTAGCGTTATCAGCTTTTTGTACCATTTCCTCTTGTTTTTTCCAGGCGAGTAACATGTTCATATTTGCTGCGCCAACATATTGACTTAATTCTGAGTCTATCGAGCGTTGATCTGTAACAATAGCCATAATAGGAAAATCGCTTGTGCGGTTTTCGACAGCAACTGGCTTGCTACCTTTCTTTAAAATGCGATCAATGTCAGTATATTCAATTGCATCAACATAGTACCCGGAGTTTGCTGAGTACAGATCCGACTCAAGTTTTAGCAAACGATCGTTAAACAGCGTTTTATTACCGGTGTGTATAGCGCTGGTTTTCCATTCTAATGCGCCTGCTAGTTTATAACGCCAGGTGACGGTCATGGTATCATTTGGGCCACCTTCAAGCATGATTTGATAATCATAATCGTCATAGCCTAACCCGATACTGGTCCCGCCTGTAACAGAGGTGATATTAGTACTATCATATCTGGCGTATAGTTTTTCGTCGTCAATATCGTGCCGAAAACCAATACCATTTATCGTTGCTGAACTACCTTGCTGTGTGCCAGTATCAAAGCCGCCTGAAAAACGTGTTTGGCTGTCAATACCATAAACACCCCAGAAATTGAGATAGCGTGTTTCACCTTCTGCGGGGAAACCCAATTCACCTAAACTCTCACTACGATCGCTATAGCGGTTGTTTAGCATAATGGCATCTTGGGTTACCGGTTGAATGAGTACTGCACTCTCACCGTTAAAAGCTGGATCTAATACACCAAGGTCAACAGTATCATAATTTGCACCTGGTAACGTTTTGTCCCAGTTATTTGTATTGTCAAATTCGTCTATCCATGCACGGAACATAACAGCTTTGTTAGCTCTGTCTTCATCAGACCATTCAACTTCATTAATCCATAACTGATTTCCTGTTTCACCTGCCACAGCAGTTAAACCTATTTTTACAAAACGATCAGGCTCTGCATCGACCGGGACATTATATTCTATATGGAATCGGTTCCATGTGCTTGTACCGACATCTTTCCAGTCATAGGTAACGTTCATTGTGTCAGGAGGATTGTTTGTATGAAATCCAATACGAAAATCATAGTTGTGCTTTCCTGGAACGGCGTAGGGTCCTCCACTAACCCCCGAACCGATTGCCCAGGGATTAAGTGTTTCTATATCTTGATCTGCATATATTCCAAATGCGGTTGCAACTTCCGTTGTTGATGGATCGCCTGCACCAAATCCCATGCTATAGCCGGTATCATCGCGGGTATTATATATATCCCAGAAATAAAGATAGCGTGTATGGCCACCGGCAGGAAAGCCAATGTCTTTATCATTTAGGATATCTAAATGTTCGGTATTCCAAATGGTGGCGTAGCCACTGGTTGGTGATTCGATTAAAATACCATATTGTCCTGCAATGGCTGGGTCTAAAATGTTGCCGTTTTCTATACTATATGTCCCAGTATTATGTATATTCCAGTGGGTAAAATAATCCATTGTGTTTAGCCAAAATACTTCTGCTTTCACAGTGGCGACTGAAATAATGCTGGAATAGAGAATATAAATAAGTAATGACTTTTTCATTGATAGGTTCCCTCCATCGGTGTTAGTGTGAAAAAACTCTTAACCAGAGGGAAGACGCGATCTGACCAATGCGGCTTAGGAATTTGTTATCCTGTTGCCCTCTGGAAAAACGCTTGCCGAATTAAGTATAAATAAACAAACACATTGAATTTGTGACACAAGGAACATAATGAACGGAAGAAAAGGATTTATGTATGGTTAATATTACATTTAATGTGTATTAAAGAGGTAGGTTATGACTACTGATGATGCTGTATCAAAAAACTATTCCCACGGTAATTTATTGAGTGTGATTGAAGCTGCTATTGTAAAGCTGGGTAAGACGCCTGATAGTGTTACCGTGGAGGAGTTAGCGCCGGTAGATGAGTTTCATATTGGTGGGCGCTTAGCAACAGAAAATTTACTGCAACAACTCCCTTTCGCTGAACAGGACCATGTGCTGGATATTGGTTGCGGGCTAGGTGGTACATCGCGTTTTATCGCGAAACAATGTCGTAGCCGTGTCACAGGCATTGATTTAACCCAAGAGTATGTTGATGTTGGTCAAGTGCTTTGTACTTGGGTGAAGTTGGCGCATCAAGTGCAGTTACAGCAGGGTAGTGCACTGGCTATGCCG
>CAZPAE010000376.1:0-3759 GCA_964584455.1 uncultured Thioalkalispiraceae bacterium | reverse complement strand
ATCATTCTCAATATGGTTTTATTATTCTTGGAGAAACTGAATGTGTATGGAACCCAATTGCCATTCATCCGTGGCACAGCAACGCAGCCCAAGCCATTACGCGGCACGAAAAAAAATCTGGGAATTGGAGCATCCGTTTCACTGTAGCATTATTGGCACCTGCCTAAGTCTCGAAGAATTAAGGGATTTATGCCGAAAGCTACATGTTACACCGCATAGCAATCTATCAGACTATGAGCTACACCGAGCATTCGTCAGTATCGCCAACCAACAAAGCCACGCCACACGACGCTTAAATAAATACCTAGACCAAAAATATCGTGACACCATTCGGCAATTCACCAAGCATGATACTGACAACACACTCGAAGCACTCTGGCAAACAGCCCTTGAATCAGGGGAGCTAGCAGGTGCCTATTGGGCCTTGGTGACCCATCCCCATATCAGCATCCCACTACAAGACCGTATTTACGGCGAAATCCACATGCTGTCCCATTTAGCGGGGGCAACTGTGCGGGTAGACATGCAAGAGCTCAACCGGCTACAGCGCCAAAATAAACAACTAAAACGACAAATCACCGAAACAGATATCAAAAGCAAGGCACTCATTACAGAGCGCGACCATACTCTACGCGATCTCAATTCCCAACTCTTGCAAACACAGCGCAAGCTAAAACAATTGCAATCCGTACCGGCTCAACAAACTAAGCCACAAGAAACAGAAGCAAAACCCTCTCAACAAACATTATCAAACCTACAACAGCAGCTACAACAAGCAGAATCCAATACTTTAGTCTGGCAGGAAAAAGCCGAACGCGCACAACATCGTATTGCACAATTGGAAACCAAGCTGTCTGAGTTACAAGGCGAACACGATGCACTCGAAGCGTCGCTAGAAAAAGTACTCACCCCCGACTGTCAGAACTGTAACAACGAACCGGAATATTGCATTAATAAAGATTTATATGGTCGCTGCATTTTATACGTGGGCGGGCGCTCAAAGCAGTGTGCACATTTTCGTGCTTTAGTGGAAAAGCAAAATGGTCAATTCATCCATCATGATGGTGGCATGAATGATGGACGACAGCGGCTTGGCACGATTCTACCGCAAGCGGATGTTGTGCTATGCCCTTTAGACTGTGTTAGCCATGATGCCGCTAATCGCGTTAAACAATTTTGCAAACGCTATGGTAAGCAACTGGTGTTCTTACCGCGCTCTAGTCTTGCCGCATTCACCCGTAGCCTCAATGAGCTTGCAGCATAACATAAGGTGATATGATGAAAACGCCCACTCATAGTAAAAACGATCCTGTACCACAGGATACAACGCTAAAACTCGAACTATCGGCTAGCACCCTACTTAGTCTTATAGAGTCTGGTCAAATTTGTGTGAATGATTTTCGCTGCTTAGACTGTGAATCTAAATACTGCGTGAGAGAATTAGTATTACGTAGTTGTGCAAAACAAGTGCATGACGAAACACGTAACAAAATCATCCAATACAATTATGCACACCATTTACTAAACATAAAACAAAACACCAAAGCACACTAAAAACATAATCAGATCATTATTTACTGTTACAAACTAAGGCCCCAAAATGCAAACAAAACCTGTCATCAGCGATGATATTCATTATCATGATTTAAAAACCACATGGGATATCTTTAAGCAAACCCATCCACATGTGGATATTACAGACACAGCAACAACGCTAGGGGTTAGTGAAGCAGAATTAATTGCCACCGGTTGTGGCGACATGACGACTCGACTCAAGGAAAAGTGGCCAGAGATTATTAGCCAAGTTACAAAACTAGGCAAAATTAAGACTATATGCTGTAATCTGCATGCAACACATGAACAAATCGGCATATATCAAACCTCTTGTTTTATCGATAACACTGGCCTGATAAAACAAAATAATTTCGATACCCGCTTATGCTTAAACGCTTGGCATAGTGGCTTTGCAGTAACTGAAATAGTACAGGGTAAGCAACAACATAGCTTGCAATTTTTTGATATTCACGGCCATGCTATTTATAAAATATACCTAACAAGCAAAAGTCGTTATGACGCCTACCTTAAACTGGTAAAAGCTTATACTTCAGCGGACCAGAGCAAACAACAAATCACATTGCCGACACCTTCATCCAACTCAACTGAACCTAATAGCCAAATTGAACCGGATCGAGTGCGTACGCATTGGAATATGCTGCAAGATATTCACCGCCTTCCTGAATTGTTTACGCTGTTTAACTCGAGCCCTACTCATTGTTTGCGCTTAGCAGGGAATGATTTAGCTCGCCCTATTTCACCCCTATTATTTAGCGAGCTTATGTATGCACTGGAAGGTGGTTCTTTGCCTATCGCTATTAGCGTCAGCAATACAGCTACAACACAAACGCATGTTGGACCTATTTATAATATAAAAACCCTTGGTCCTTGGCTCAAAGTCATCAATGATGATTTTAATTTTTCTATTCGAGAAGACCGCATCGGCAGCAGCTGGATAGTACGTATTCCAAATTTTTACGGTTATGTAGACTCACTCATTCTATATGACAATAAAGATAACAATATCGCTTATCTTAGTTGTCAACAAACAACGGAACAACCAGAAGAACTAGCATGGCACAAATTACTTGCTAGCTTACCCACACTTGAACATTCATAGCTGGGACGAACTAACACCTATTTAGCATTCAAACATAAAGGAGATTGACGATGTCATCGGAGTCAGAAATTATTGACCTACAAAATGAAGGTGAAAAAACTGATTATACATTACTACAAATGGCCACATTTTACTTAATGACGCGCTATAGCCAAAATGCCTGTCTCAAAGTTGCCTACACTATCGTGCATCACTTACAATATTTGGTAACACACCCTGATACGGTTACATCGCCCTCATTACAACACACCTATCAATGTTTGTTACGACAATGGCGTGCCATTGTCGACAAACATAATAATGTTGTCTCTTTGTCGGCGTATAAGACGGTTAACCAGGGTATTCATTAGTATTTAGTCATTAAGGAGAGGAAATATGAGCGTACTGGTAGGTAAACCTGCCCCTGACTTTACTGCTGCTGCGATTATGGGCAATGGTGAACTGGTTAACGAATTTCAGCTTAGTAGCCAAATCAAGGGTAAATATGGACTACTATTCTTTTATCCATTGGACTTTACCTTTGTTTGTCCAACTGAACTGATTGCATTAGATCATCGTCATGACGATTTTGTTAAGCGTAATGTGAATGTCATTGGTATCTCCATTGATTCACAATATACCCATCTCGCTTGGCGTAACACACCCATCGACAACGGTGGAATTGGCAACGTTAAATATCCATTAGTGGCTGATACCGCACATACTATCTGCCGCAACTACGGTATTGAAACAACCGACGGTAGTGTCGCACTACGTGGTAGTTTCTTAATTGATAAAGCAGGTATTGTGCGCCATCAATTAGTCAATGACTTACCTTTAGGTCGTAATATTGATGAAGCATTACGTACTATTGATGCCTTACAATTCCATGAAGAACATGGCGAAGTATGCCCAGCCGGCTGGCAAAGTGGACAAGCGGGTATGAAAGATACCCCAGAAGGTGTTGCTGCTTACTTAGGTGAAAATGCAGAACAACTTTAGTATGCATAAAAAAATGGTCCCGGATAAACCGGGACCATTTTATTTTATGCCTTATGACATTTGTGATTGAAGATAATTGGGTAGACCAATCTTCTTAATCAGCC
>CAZPAE010000375.1:0-3766 GCA_964584455.1 uncultured Thioalkalispiraceae bacterium | reverse complement strand
AAAAGAGGCGGATAAGCGCGATAGTGGGTTTCTTGATTACACAGCCGATGTCATTATGACCTTAAAGAATAGGCAAGGTGACGTTAGCGTGCGTCATATGTTTTATAAGGTATTAGAGCAGTTGCAAGATGGGGATAAGAGTATTGTTGTGTTTGAAAAGCCAAGAGATATAAAAGGTGTGGCAGCATTAACTTACTCACATAAAGTTTCCCCTGATGACCAATGGTTATATATGCCAGAAATAAAACGGACTAAACGCATTGCGACAGTGAATAAATCGGGCCCTTTTATGGGTAGTGAGTTTGCGTACGAGGACATTAGTTCTGAAGAAGTCGAAAAATATACCTACCAATATGTAAAAGAAGGAGAACATGAAGGGATGCCATGTTTCATCGTCGAACGTTATCCGGTCGATGTCCACTCTGGTTATTCTAAGCAAATGGTTTGGTATGACAAGCAAGAATATCGGATCATGAAAATTGAGTATTATGATAGAAAGAAAACGTTATTAAAGGTAAGAATAAATCAGGATTATCAAAAATACTTAGATCAATACTGGCGACCCGGTAAATCTAACATGAGTAATGTGCAGACCGGTAAAACAACCAATATTAAATGGCGCAACTATCAGTTTCGACAAGGTTTGAGTGAGAATGATTTTTCTGTTGCCGCACTCAAACGTAGTCGATAAGGATTAATAGTTATGGCAGCTTATCCTATTCGTATACTTTTTGTTTGTACTGGCAATGCTTGTCGTTCGCAGATAGCAGAGGGATATGCTCGTGCCCTAAGTAATGGGATGTTATCGGCAGCATCGGCTGGGCTACAAGCCCATGGCAAAAACCCCCTCGCGATAAAAGTGATGCAAGAGGATGGCGTTGATATTTCTGGGCAAACTTCAAAAGCATTAACCCAAGAACATCTTGAGCAAGCGGATATTGTGGTAACAGTATGTGGTCATGCTGACGAGCATTGTCCCATTATTGATCCAACAAAACTGCGTTGTCATTGGCCATTTGATGATCCGGCCAAGTTCAAGGGTGATGCGACGGTGGTACTCGACGGGTTTAGAACCGTGCGTGATCAAATAAAACAAAAAATACAAACATTTATACAAGAATTATCCCGTGATCCTGATCTGAATAAAATTACAGCTAAACAAGCAGAAGATAATATTAATATATTGGCATAATAATGAGAATGGAGGTAAAGGATGGAAACATTGCTAGGTGCACAGGAGGCCGTATCCTCTGATGATATTGAGCCAGATGTCATTATCGATGCTGTTGGATTAAGTTGTCCATCGCATGTTATTAAGGCTAAGGCAGAGCTCATCAAAATGTCTGCCAAACAAGTGGCACAGTTTGTCTCGGAGGATAAAAGCTGCCTTTATATGGTTCCTAAATTAATAAAAAGCTTGCATGGTTATCAGGTAACAACGCAATATGAGCAAGATGGCAGGTTTGTTTTTATTATTAATAAAGGGGGTTAGCTTAGTTTATAAGATGCTATTTTCAATCGCCTTTACGATTGCTTGCGACCGATTGGTCACATCAAGTTTAATGTAGATATTGCTTAAGTGAAATTTTACAGTTCGCTCTGTGATGGCGAGTATTTTAGCAATTTCCCAATTGCTCTTGCCTGCTTTTGCCCAGTAAAGTATTTCCAGTTGCCTTTTGGTGAGATCAATTTCATTTAATGTTTCGATATCTTTAGCCGTGACTCTTGTTATCGCATCATGCATAAACGGTGTCACATAATTTAGGATATATTTATCTTTTGACTTTATCTCTTTATGTTTTGTTTCTAAGTACATAACCGTGGCGGTTTCACCATAAACCGGCCGGTGACAAAGGTAAGAGAAGTTTTTCTCGTTTACCATTTTTGTTTCGCCTGCGTCAGAGCAATTAACGCTCATAGGTAAGCAGGTAGATGAGTTGCGAATAGGGTGGTAATTTTTTTGCTGGCATTTGCGCGACTGTTTACCGCTCTTAAGCAAGTTAGCGGTGGATAAGGCCTGTGGTTTGGTGATATGCCGTAAATTTTGTGGGATATGTATGTCTAATACCGGCTGTAGCTCATTATCTTGCAAGTTACAAAAACTGAGGACTAGCGTATTATAATTAATGAGATCATAGAAGTTATAGACGAGTTTATGTAGGTTTTTTGTCGTATGAGTAATTTGGCACTGTTTGATGAAATCAAGTACCGACATTAGATCACTTCTTTCCATGACTACCTTCTCCTTTAGGTCAATTGCTTTCAGTGTTCTTTTTTGTCTTTGGTACTGAACTACTTCCTAGTATCTATAGCCATTATTATTAGCATATGACATCTTAAAAAAGGTTTTATCAAGATGCCTTTTAATGAATAGTTTAAAACAATCAATAATTCGCGTCATGGTATAAACTGTGAAAAATTACCATTACGATCAATTTTATTTATTAATTTATGTGTACTTAAATGGCATTTGTAAATTCATTTAGTAAACACACTAACAATGTGATAACTAAATCCATTATGGCCGTCGGTTGATGACGGCCAGTGTCAGGATATAGCTAAAGTCGGGTGCAGTAACAGTTAGATTCTTAGCGATATTATTTCTATTGATTTGTCGTATGTGATTGTGATCTTGGCTATTTAGTCTTTGATTTAGGATGAAATTTTATAAGTGGTGTGGTAAAATTTTGAGCGTTTACTGACCAAATATATGCTCCACTGTTTGAGATTAACGTTTTTGGTGAGTGCTTATTAAAAGTACAGTGGAGAGCTCGGAGCCATTTTTTGCTATATAGCAAAGTAACAAGCCTGATTACCCTATGGGGTCGGCTTCTGTTCCTGCCCATTGTTAGGTACAGCCGTTTCCGCCTGAACGGCATAAAATCTTCCTTATTTATCATTGTTTCGAGTCTTGTTTTTTCAGCGCCGAGTGTTGCCGAGCCTGATGTCCATTTGACGAGTGATAGTGCAATAGCCACCGCCGGTTTTTTCCAATTGCAGTGGCAAAGTGAAAAATTAACTGGCCATTGGCAATTACAAGAATCTAAAGAACCTGATTTAAATGAGTATAAAACGATTTATACCGGTGCGGACCTTGCACGGGTCATGAGTGGTAAATCTGATGGCGATTATTATTATCGCGTTGTGCTACAAGATGGTGCAGCATTGCACATGAGCAAAGTTGTTAAGGTTACCGTAGCACATCATCCTTTAATTAATGCCTTTGTTTTCTTTTTGATCGGTGCCGTAGTTTTCATTGCTATTTTGATATCTATTATCAAAGGCAACCGACAGAGCACTCTTCCTCCACGATGAAAACACTCGCCATAAACCGGGAACGGTTACAAGCTGATATTGAAACCCTGGCTGACATTGGTCGAAAGGGGGATGATGGTCTGTATCGTATGGCGTTTAGCGAAGGCGATATGGCAGGGCGTGCGTGGCTGAAAGACAAAATAGAGCAAGCTGGACTCACATTTTATCAAGACGGTGCGGCCAACCTACATGCGCGTTATCAATGGGATGAGCAAACTGCGTCTGTGATGATGGGATCACATTTGGATACGGTCCCCGGTGCAGGTCATTTAGATGGCGCATTAGGTGTACTGGTTGGTTTAGAGTGTTTGCGCCGAATTAAAGAGGAAAACCTGCAAACCAACTATCCATTAGAGGCGGTGGCTTTTAGCGACGAAGAAGGGCGTTTTGGTGGCATGCTAGGGTCACAAGCATTAGCTGGTCGTTTAAGCCCGGAGTCTATTGTAAAAGC
>CAZPAE010000374.1:2786-3774 GCA_964584455.1 uncultured Thioalkalispiraceae bacterium | reverse complement strand
ATCTTCATATGCCGAGAATAAATTAGTTTAGGCTTACTGCGCGAGAAACCTTTAGCTAAAGCCGCAAAAGATAAGTCACTCCCCCAATCCATAAACACCACATCAATCGACAATGTGTCTATCTGCCGTGCAAACCTTTTGGCGCTAAACAACGGTAAATAGCGCGAAGGCTTGTCCATGTAATACCTTTGAACCTGCTTATCTAGCATTTTATCCAAAGGTGTATCATGCTTAAGACAACAAATTATATTATCTTGACCTTGTTGTATTAAATACTTGGCTAAGCGAGCAACATACATTTCTAGCCCGCCCTTCCCGTCAGATAAGCATAGTAAGAGTATATTCATAGGCTATTTGTTAAAAATACGATACAACATACTATGCATGGTTTTACTTACTTGCTGTACAGCAGGAATACTGGCATCTGAATTGAAGCCAATCTCATGCAATCCAAAACGTGGCCAATAGCGAAATGGATAGTCATCAAAAAAGAGCCCTAATGTAGGCACATCACTTGCTATAGCTAAATGGCGAATACCTGTATCATTTGAAATCACCAGACTTGCTGCTTTGATCAAACTAATCATGTCATCTAACCCTGTGCCTTTTAGGCCATATACATTTTCACGTGAACCAATGGCATCCAGGATAGGATCAATACTTTCCCATTTTGCGCGTCCCTCTATAAATATATGCTCGATATCAGGGTAAGCCATAGACATTTCGTCCACTAACTGGGCAAAGTGCTGATTTGGCCAACATTTTTCGGGCTTAGATGAGCCCGTAAAATAAACGATACAAGGGCGAGAACGATGAGCCACTTCGCCAGGCATATCAAATCGAGGTGGGTATTCGGTTGTATGTCCTAATAAATGCAACATATCTAACATCATTTCTGTTTCAAACCGAAATGCAGTACGTAATACTGTTGCACTATAAAACCAGCGTTGTAGCACTTTATAAGGAAAACCGATTTTAATCTTGGCTG
>CAZPAE010000374.1:0-2776 GCA_964584455.1 uncultured Thioalkalispiraceae bacterium | reverse complement strand
CTAAACGCACACAATAAGCGCGAGCGAGGCGTAGATGCAGCATCAAAAATAATATCCTGCTCACCTAAACTACGTAGTTTCTTCAATTGCTGCCATTTCGATACATTGCGCCTATCGCTACCATCAATCACATGTAATTCGTCAATTAGGTCATGGGGAATCCCATTTTGATAGTGTGATACAGCACTAAAGGTAATGCTTGCCTGTGGAAAAAATCGACGCAACTCAATTAAAAAGGGCCGAGTTAAAACCATATCACCCAAGGCAGCATGACGAATCACCGCCACTTTTTTGATTTGCTCAGGTTTTAATGCGGCAAGAACAGCGTAAGCTTTTTTAGCAGCCCAAGCACCGCGTTGAAAACAAAACTTCATCGTTCAATCCAAGTCGTGTTTAATAGTATTTATTATGGCGATGTCCTGATATGATCCAACCATAAACCAAGAAAGATGAATGATTATACACAAAATGCGCCCGATACCACGTAAAATCCTGGTTGTTCGTAACGACAAGCTAGGCGATTTTGTCTTAGCACTCCCCAGCTTTGCATTGCTTAAACAGCATTTACCTGATACACAAATTTGTGCATTAGCACCAACGTATACAGCCGAACTTGCTCAAACTGTAGACTATATTGATCAAATTATTATCGACCAACCCAACACCGGTGCAAGACAATTAGCAACGCAATTACGGGAACAAAACTTTGATGCCATCATTACTTTGTTTTCAACAACCCGAGTAGGTTTAGCGGCACATCTTGCCAAAATCCCCTACCGATTAGCTCCTGCTACTAAGTTAGCACAATTATTCTACAATGATAGATTAAAGCAGCGGCGCTCAAGATCTGAAAAGCCGGAATATGCTTATAATTTAGATCTCGTGGTGCATTATCTAAACCGGCTTGGTAGTCCGGCACAACCAAATCTAACACCACCTTATCTTCAATTTAACACCCTATGCGTGCAAGGCCATAAGCAGCAGCTATTGGGCAACACTAATGACAATGCCTTCTTAATTTTTATTCATCCGGGTAGTGGTGGTTCTGCTAAAAACTTATCATTAGAACAATACGCCGAACTATGTCATCAGCTAACACCACCGACTAATACTTTATTTGTCATCAGTGCCGGCCCTGGTGAATATGAACAAGCACATGCATTAGCTAAACTCATCTCTTCACTCCCCCACTTAGTCTACGAATCGAAACAAGGCCTATCAGTTTTTGCTGAACACTTACAAATAGCTGATCTTTTCATTAGTGGCTCCACAGGACCACTCCATATCGCAGGCGCACTAGATGTACCCACTGCGGCATTTTATCCACGACGCCGTTCAGCAACGTCGCTGCGTTGGCAAACGCTCAATAGTGAAACAAAACGTCTCGGCTTTATGCCACCTGAAACTGCACTCGATGAAGAAATGTCAAAAATTAATTTACAACAAGCAGCTGACCTAATTAATCAAAAACTATTAACACAATATTAGGAAGACTTGGTTCTTTGCTTTATCCACAAATCAGCATATTTTACAAACGTTGAATGCCCTGAAAGCAATGCTAATAAAAACCCTTGCGGCCCATCCAAAAAGCCTGCCCGCAATAGATACATTTTGAAGAAACAACCAATACCATGCAACATAGCTTGTAATAAATTAGCCCGTTTTCCTCTTTGGTAGCGTTGCTCCGCCCAAGCAGCCGCATAAGCGGCAGACTTAACTAAATAATGTTGTAAGTCTCGGTAAGTAAAGTGTAGTAAGTCCCCACGCAAAGACTTTACTTGCATGGAATCAGGAAATACGACTTTCTCATGCACCACATCATTCCCATAACCTGCCTGTGTATTAGGGTAAAGTCGAATCACATAATCAGGATACCAACCACTATGGCGAATATAACGACCAAACACATAAGACAACCGTGCAACTTGATAGACACAACCCCGATCATCTTCTGCAATAACCTGCTGTATAGACTGCTGCAATGAATCGGTCACCTGCTCATCCGCATCAATCATAACAACCCAGTCAGATGTTGCCTTTGCTTGAGCCCGTTGCCGCTGTATGCCATAACCTTGCCAATCAGCTTCAATAAACACCTTATCTGTATACTGTTTAGCAATATCAACCGTATTATCATCACTACCTGCATCGACAACAATAATCTCATCACACCATTGAAGTTTATCTAAGCAACTCGCTAATATTGCAGATTCATTTTTAACGATTAGTACCGCAGCAATGCTAGCCATAAGATTTATTCTTTATAGCTGTCATGTGATACTGGAAAATCACTAGTCCAAGAATAAGGAAGGTAGCAACAAAATTGGACTTATAAAAAGGGGCTGTCTCATTCATTGAGATAAGGAAAAAACAAAGAACCAGTGTTATCCCTGTTAATGCCGAATAACGACTCAGTGCAAAAGTTTTAATGTAAACAAACAGTGGAAAGAAAAATACTAAACAGGTTGCAAATAGCCCTAGCAAACCCTTGGTGATAATAGCATTCACAAAGACATTATGCGGATGACCATGGCGATTAACCGTTTCATTCAGTTTTCCTTGTTCTACATATTGTGTCATTGCTTTATTATAGTTGCCGTTACCCACACCAAACACTGGCGTATCTTGTAAGAAATACTGGACCGAGCGCCACATTTCAAGCCGCGTTCCAACACTTGACCCCCATAGTTTTTCAGTCGCAATGCGTTCCTCTTCGTTATAGCTGTAATAGTCAGTTGCCTCTTTTAACGCAAATGACATACGACTACTCACAGAC
>CAZPAE010000373.1:0-3779 GCA_964584455.1 uncultured Thioalkalispiraceae bacterium | reverse complement strand
ATTTGAACCTTCCGTCACTCTACCAAAGGAGGTGGTTCGTTGTGTCATCCGCACCTGGTATACTAGTCAACTTAAAGGTCGCTAGTGCCTTAAATTTAGATAAGAGTGTTTGATAATCCGACACTTTTGTTCAAGAATGCATAACGGGGAATTCAATCAGGTCAACTTTGCAAGAAACCTCTTTTAAATCAAAAGGTTACATGGGGGTATATAAATCCCAAAGATCTTGTATAATTTTTATGCTAGAGACCAATTTTCGACATAAAAATCAATTTGTTAGTAACCGTTTTTAAGTTAGATCAAGTATCATAAGATAATAATATAGCCTTTGTCGGTGACACGCTGTGTACTATGAGTTTTTTAATTTAAAAGAACATCCATTTCGCCTCACTTGTGAGACGAAGTTCTTTTATTTGAGTCCTGAACATACTCATGCGAATGCCATGATGGAATTTGCCTTGATTAAACGTCAGGGTTTAATGGTATTAACAGGCGAAGTGGGCACCGGTAAAACCATGTTGGTTCAGCATTTCCTGTCGCGCATTGATGATAACTACAGTGTCGTGCAACTGAATCAAACGCAATTATCCGAAACCGAATTAATGCAGCTCTTAGCCCTCGAGTTAGGTGAAGAGCAACCAGAAAGTACCAAGGGCGCGTTGTTTGACCAAATCAATGCCCGCCTCGAAGCACTCCACAATGATAAAAAACATGCCATTATCATTATCGATGAAGCACAAAATCTCGATGTGGATATTCTAATTCGCTTATTTGAATTATCGCAAAGTAAGATTGGCAATCAAAAAGTCTGTACCATATATTTGATTGGTCAAAATAAGTTACGTGAACAACTTGATGAGCCCGAAGTGCGTGAGTTCATCTCCAATATAAATACCAAGTATCACCTTGGTGCTTTAATTCTTAAAGACATACGTAAATATATTTATCACCGCTTGGCTGTTGCCGGTGGTCATAAGTCAGTGAAGTTTACTAAAGATGTTTTCCCTGTGATCGAAACCTACACCGGTGGTCGTCCACGTTTAATTAATGTGTTAGTGGATCACATCTTGACCTATTCTTATATGGAAAACATTAAAGAAATTAATGCGCGTGTGGTTGATTTAGCGATTGAAGATTTACAGTGGTTGCCGTTTGGTGTGCAATACGGTGCAGAAAAATCCCATAACGATGACACCTTTAAAGAAGAGCGTCGCCAATCATATAAAATTATTATTCGTTCAGAGAATAAAATTCAAGGCGAATACCTTATTCGTAAAAAGCGCGTCAGTATAGGTCGACACCGCGATAATGATTTACGTATTGATGATCCTCTGATTAGTCGGCAACATGCACAAGTTATTCAACAAGGCCGTACCACCTATTTACGGGATTTAAACAGTACTAATGGTACCTATGTAAATGCCAAACGGGTTGATATTGCACCGCTAGAAGAGGGTACCACCATACAAATCGGTAATTTCCAATTAACCTTTACCCGTACTGATAAAAACAGTGCCGCGTCAACCGGTGGTGCCAGTTTGAATAACGTATTGGATTTTGCTGTTACTCATAGCTAACCTGCTAAACCTATTGCCTATGATAGTATTTGATCTTATTTGTGATGCAGACCACCAATTTGAAGGTTGGTTTCGTGATGCCAATGAGTTCACACAACAACAGCACTCCGGTTTACTCACTTGCCCCGTTTGTGATTCTGCCAATGTTGTTAAATTACCCAGTGCCAGTCGGGTCAACTTCGGTAAGCACGAAAGCAAATTAGCCGAGTTAGCGGCCGCTGAAAAAAATGCTCAGCAATTAGCACATCGCGTACATCAATATATTGAAAAAAATTATGAAGATGTGGGCGGTGAATTTTCGTCAGAAGCGAAAAAAATGCATTATGGTGAAATAGAAGAACGTAACATCCGCGGTACTGCCACAGCGGAAGATGCCAAGCAACTCAAAGAAGAGGGCATTGATATTATTCCACTACCGGATGTTGATAAGAAAGATAAACTTAATTGATCTGATATGGATGTCCACAGCCCACACCAATGGGATCTGTCCATTCAACAAGCCAAAGCAGTTCAGCAACAGTTAGCCAAACAAGTTACTCTCCAAGATCAGTTCAACGAAACTCGCTATATTGCAGGTATCGATGTAGGTTTTGAACAACAGGGCAGCATTACACGTGCAGCGATCGCACTCATTGATACACAAACGCTTACGCCTATCGAGTCGGCGATTGCCCGTATTCCAACAAGCTTTCCTTATGTACCAGGCTACTTATCATTCCGTGAGTTACCTGCGATCATCCAAGCACTCAAGCAATTAAGCCAGGCACCGGATCTGTTTCATTGTGATGGTCAAGGCATTGCACATCCACGCCGCTTTGGTATTGCGAGCCATCTTGGTGTGATAACGGGTATTCCTGCCATTGGTATCGCCAAAACCCGCTTGGTCGGAGAATATCAAATGCCAAAACCTGAAAAGGGCGACTACACACTGTTACATGACGGTGAAGAACAACTTGGCTATGTATTACGCAGTCGTACTAACGTTAAACCTTTGTTTATTTCGCCGGGGCATAGAATCAGTTATCAAACCGCAGTTGAATCAGTGCAGGCCTGTCTCACCAAATATAAGTTACCTGAGACCACACGCTGGGCCCATCGATTAGCATCGGATCCCCAATATCGTGAGCAATACCAGCCTATTCTAGTCTGATATTCATCGCCAACACCTTGATTTACCGATGTTTTTGGCTGTTACCTAACCAGGTTTGTGCTACAATTACAGCTTATTGGGGAAGCTATCTCTAAAGCAGTATTATCTCTGTGTACTCCAAAGCAGTATTATCTCGGCGCAGCTCATTTAGCTAGCACTAATCTGCCTGCTTACCGTTATTAAACACAGTCGGCTTTACATTGCCATGCCGCTGACGCGCGTAATATACAACAGACCATTGTTAATTAGTAAAGGGAGAAGAAAGCTTGAACCCGCTTAACATGATACTTAACACCATCAAACAAATACCCAGTTTCGCCAGCACGAATCGCAAAGAAGTGATCGCAGCGGTTATTTTCTTTGTTATGGGACTCTACATTTCTACTATTGTGCCCAATATTCAAATTGCTTGGGTTAGCGCTATCTTACTATTAACCATTTATTTGTTTGCCTTTGAAGTTGTTGGGGTCGATGTTGCCGCAGCAAGTATTATGGTGTTGCTTGGTTTAACGAGTTTGTTTGCCCCAGTTATGGGCTTAGAACAAGGACTAGTTGATTCACAACATCTATTTGATGGATTCTCGTCAAATGCGGTTATGTCTATTATCGCGGTGATGATCATCGGTGCAGGTTTAGATAAAACCGGCATTATGAGTAAAGTCGCGGTATTTATTTTGAAAGTAGGTGGTAAAACCGAAAAGCGGATTATTCCAATTATCTCCAGCACAGTTGGTATTATTTCTTCTTTTATGCAAAATGTAGGGGCGGCTGCGTTATTTTTACCTGTGGTGAGTCGTATTTCAGCACGCTCTGGGTTACCTATGTCACGCTTGCTCATGCCCATGGGTTTTTGTGCCATCTTAGGCGGTACCATTACCATGGTAGGCTCTAGTCCCTTAATCTTACTCAATGACTTAATTCTTACCTCTAACCAATCCTTGCCAGAAACTCAAAAAATGGATACCTGGTCGCTGTTTTCTGTGACCCCCATAGGTCTCGCCTTAATCGCAACAGGGATTATTTATTTTATTATTGCTGGTCGATTTGTATTA
>CAZPAE010000372.1:0-3809 GCA_964584455.1 uncultured Thioalkalispiraceae bacterium | reverse complement strand
ACCCCCTTCAGGTTTTATTGCCGGTTTATATGCTAAAACTGATACCTTGCGTGGTGTATGGAAAGCCCCTGCAGGTACCTCGGCCGGTGTTGCCGGTGCCAATGGTCTAGTGGCAAGCCTGACCAATGAGCAACAAGGCTTATTAAACCCAACGCCATACCATGTCAATGTCATCCGCGATTTTGCTGCATCTGGTCGAGTGATTTGGGGTGCGCGGACAATCACTAGCGATGCGGAATGGAATTATGTACCTGTGCGGCGCATGGCCATCATGTTGCGAGTGAGTATTTATAACGGAATTCAATGGGCAGTATTCGAGCCTAATGATGAAGGGCTTTGGTCACAGTTACGGCTAAACATAAAAGCCTTCATGATGACACTGTATCGCCGCGGCGCCTTCCAAGGTGCGACACCGGACGATGCTTTCTTCGTTAAAGTAGACAGTGAAACAACCAGCCAGGCAGATATTGATGCGGGCATTGTTAACATTCAAGTTGGCTTTGCACCGTTGAAGCCAGCTGAATTTGTTGTTGTTTCACTTAGTCAGAAAGCCGGTCAAACAGGCTAGTTATCTATCATTGAAGGAGTTTTAACATGGCAAAATTTTCTGTCAATACGCATCGTGAAGACCCATATCGCAATTTTAAATTCAAAATTAAATGGGATAACGAATATGTCGCTGGCTTAAGTAAATGTGGTGCATTGAAGAAAACAACCGATGTAGTAGATTGGCGTGAAGGTGGTGATCCTTCCCATGGGCGAAAGCTACCCGGTCTTACTAAGTATGAACCAATTACACTTGAAGCTGGTATCACCCACGATACGGCTTTTGAAGATTGGGCGGGCCTAGTCAATAACTTCGCCGGTGGTGATGCAGCTATGTCGCTGAAGAACTTCCGCAAGGACAATATCGTTATTGATGTGTTCAATTTACAAGGCACCGTGGTTATGTCATATGTTGTTCACCGTTGCTGGGTCTCCGAGTTTCAGGCTTTGCCTGAATTAGATGCCAGTGGTAATGGGGTGATGATCCAAACGTTAACCTTAGTTAATGAAGGTTGGGAACGTGATCTAACAGTAACAGAACCTACCGAATCGTAATGGCAAAATTGAGTCGTATCGATGAATACGCAAGAGTTTACATTGCCAGGTGGTTACATCGATGCCCAAGGACAGGTACATAAAACAGTTATATTAGATGCACTAGGTGGGCGGGAAGAAGAACTGCTTGCCGAACAGCATGATGCTAGTGCGATGTTAGTCACCGAACTGTTAACACGCTGTGTTAAACAGATTGGTAGTATCGGGCCAATGACACATGATATCGCTAGGGCGCTATTAGTTGCCGATCGTGAGTTTATTTTATTGATGTTACGGCAACTCACCTTTGGTGACAAAGTCGAAGCCACATTGCCTTGCCCATGGCCTGATTGCCATCAAAACATTGATATCGATTTCGCTATCTCTAGTATACCCATTACTGGCCTGTCAGATATTGCCCCCTATTATGAGTGTGATCTGCAAGATGAAATCACTCAAGCAAATACCAAAATACAGTTTCGTTTACCCAATGGGGCCGACTTAGAATATCTCGCCACACAGCAAAATACTAATCAAGCTAAAGTCATCAGCCAGTTGTTACAACGCTGTATATCGTGTTTGGGTGATTTGTTGTCTCCCTCGCTAGATGATATTCAAGATTTACCGGCTAATACGCGGGCCAAAATTGAGCAGGCTATGGAGTCTATTGCGCCTAATCTTGATTTGACCATGGAACTAACCTGCCCAGAGTGCAAGCGCAGTTTTATTGCACCGTTTGAATTGCAAGACTTCTTCTTTGGCGAGCTGCGCACCCATATCGATTTACTCTATCGTGAGATCCATTATCTGGCTTTCCATTACCATTGGAGTGAAGAAGAGTTGATGCGCATGCCAAGACGGCGGCGGCGACAATATATTCGTGTGTTATCGGAAGAAATTGAGAGTATGAATGATGCGCTCAATTAGAAATCATCGCCGAGGGAGCAGCTATTTAGCGTCTGTAGCGGATAGTGCGACACGCCCTTTTCATTATCGGGGCACGGCTAATCGACTGTTAAACCAGACTCGTCGGCAATCTTTTCTTACTAAGGCCAGCGATAATGTGATTGGTGGGTTTCAATATCTTACCCGATATGAAAACAGCCCTATATTATCTTCACCCCCCATCGCTGTGAGTGTTGCGCCACGCCCAGCACTGTTATCAGACAATAAGGTGGCAACAAAACAGGTTCCTGTTCCATCAGCTAAACAGCCTATTAACGGTACTAACGATTATGCTCATGATGAGCCATTATCTTCGCAAGAGACTGCCTCATCATCAACTGCGACAATATCGCAAGTTGCTCAGCCAAACTTACCAGAACCGCCAGCGACTAAACAGGCAATAACACCGGCTTCGACCCTGCCAGAAACAAAGATAGTCGCATCGCAATCAGAGCAAGTGATGGAGCATGGTGATGAAGTGATACCACAGGCCTCAGCATCGACATCATCAGCAACAACAGGCGAGATGTCGCAATCCTTGTCATTACATCAGTTATTGAGCCAGTTAGGCAAGAAGCTAGAACAGCATAACTTTGGTGAGCAGCAAGCTGAACCCGTGGAGCCGGAGCGTGAGCATAAGCCAGAGGCTGCTAGTCCCTTAACCGAACAGGTGATGGTACCAGGCCAAACGACAGAGCCGAGAACCGCATTGAATCGCAATGTGGTTTTAGAATCGGAGGATGGGGAGGCGGTTTCGTATAAGGCATGGGCCAAATCTGAAATGGATCAACCATCGGCTTTTGAGCCTGAACATGCTTTTCCGACATTAACGAAACCAAAATCTTCTACTGATGTAAAGGCAAAACAGACAGAAAAAACATCAGTACCAACAGTAGCCAGTGAACTGGCTGATACGATCACCAATTCGTCACCACGTGTAGTATCAGAGAATCAGCAAAATATTGCATCGGTACAAGCCTTGCCGCTGCGGTATGCACAGCAAGCTGCAGTCATACAAAGAGAACATGCTCAAACAAGCAAAACTGTGGTGAAGAAAACCACCACCCAGCATATCAACCGGACATCGCCATCGGCTCAGGTGCAACATACTCAGCCCAGTTTGCAGCGATATTATCTTAATCATAGCGGTATTCGAATATATAAATAATGAGTGATTCAAGTGCAATTGGTATGGTCGGGGAGTCGCTAGTGAACTTGCTAGAAGGCGAAATGCAAATTACCCCAACGGTGGATGTCACTGTGCTGGCACCGGATGAAAATGCTACCGCCAATAGAAGAATTAACTTGTTTTTATATAAAGTGGAAGAAAACACTTTTTTACGTAATAAGGACTGGGAAGTATCAAGAGCCAATACCAGCCAAATTGCACCACCACCATTGAGTCTTAACTTACATTATTTAATGACGGCTTATGCACAAAATGATCAACAAACCGGCAATACCAGTGCACACGAAGTATTGGGTGAGGCAATGCGGGTGATGAATGAATTTCCTGTGGTGCCGGATGCGCATTTAGCCGACGGGCTAGTCGATGCCCGTGAGCAGGTGAAGATTATACTCAAGCAAGCCGACCTGGACGAAATCAGTAAGGTGTGGACTACCTTCAGTGAACCTTACCGCTTAAGTGTGCCGTACGAAATTTCTGTTGTGCAATTAGATCAATCCGCCGTGCAGGATATGGCAACCCGGGTCAGCGATATTGGTATCCCGTCTATCGGCGGCGGTTTTGTTGCACCAGTGGTAAACAGTTTAACACCGACCAG
>CAZPAE010000371.1:0-3811 GCA_964584455.1 uncultured Thioalkalispiraceae bacterium | reverse complement strand
AGAAATATTCGTGTTCCAGGGATGGTTTTTCTTAAGTTTACGTGACGAATGATATGGTTAGCGTATCCCATATTCAGCCTGAGAAAAACCATCCCTGGCAACCGAAGAAATATTCGTGTTCCATGTCAAAACCTGTTGCTTCAAAGTATTGGTAAAGTTCTTGTGGCGGCACACTGTAAGCTGGCGGTGTAATCATTGCAGTACCGAAAGTGAGCATCCCTTCATCCAACGCACCGTTCTTAGTGCACGTATTACCAATGACAAGCCGACCACCTGGACGAATGACTCGTGCTAAGTTTTTCAAACATGCTAACTTATCTTTCACATAGTGGAAGGCACCAATGAACATGGCACCATCAAAGGCGTTCTCACCTAACTCTGAGACCAAGTCCATTTGCATATCAAGATGCATCACTTCTGCTTGTGGGATCGATGCTAATCGTTCTTTGGCCGTGTTGACAAAATCCAAGCTAGACTCAATAGCCACTGCACGACCTTTTGTACCAACCAATTCTGCTATCGTTTCTGTACCATGCCCTAATCCAGCACCAAAATCGAGAACCTTGGCACCGGCATAAGAAATAAAGTGGACCGCACGATCACGACCAAAAGCATAATAAGGATACTCTAAAAACTGTTCCCATAACTCTTCATTGTCTGCATCAAAGTGAACACCCTCATCCTCACCTTTCATGTAAGAGAAAATATGAGAAAAGGCACCAATCTGTTTCAATGAGTCAATACCTTTCTCACCAACACCCACACGTAATAGCGTTTGATCTACACTAGGCAAACTATAGCCTTCAATAAGCTGATATGTTTCTTGTGAGCCACTATTATCACGTTTAACAATGCCAAACCATGTCAGTGCATCTAATACACCATGCAAACCTTTCAATGCGCGGACAAAGCCAAAATGATTGGCAATTTGATCAAATGTACGTGGCTGCGCTAAATAAGAAATAATTCCTCGCTTTTTCGCTTCCTCAAACATTAATAAAAATTGTCCGGTACGATACTGTAAATAGCCCTGACGCATGTTCTCTTCTGTTACGGTTTCCGAATCCAGTTTTACTTGTACTTCCATGTTCTATGCCTCTATAGTTGATAAATTTTCTTGCCAATACAACTGTCGCAGTTCAGATTTTAGAATTTTACCGCCGGTATTACGCGGAAAAGAGGAAACGATATCGACACTGGTTGGGCATTGGAACGCCCCCATGTTCGCTTTACAGTGGCGAACAATATCGTCCTCAGAGACAGTCGCACCTGGTTCAATAACAACAACAGCTTTTACTTGTTCACCATCGACAGAGTGCGGTACACCAATCACAGCAGACTCAACAACACCTGGTATTTTATCTATCACTGCTTCTACTTGTATGGGATAGACATTCTCACCATCGCAAATAATTAAGTCTTTCATCCTGCCACGCAGATAGATATAACCATCTTCATCAACTGTGGCTAAGTCACCGGTACGCAACCATCCGTCACGTAAGGTATTCGCTGTTGCCTCTGGCAGATGATGATACCCCGGCATAATATTTTTGCCCCGTGCCACCACTTCGCCAACATCACCAGGAGCCACATCATTATCATTCTCATCAAACACACGTACTTCACAACCAAATATTTGCCGCCCCACTGACTGAATACGACGGCTATGTTTATGTGTCATCAAAGGCTCATGCTCTTTTGCATACAGTAATGTCATTGCCATAACTGTTTCGGTTTGACCATAAATCTGCACTAACTTTTGGCCAAAATAACGTATCGCTTCATATTGAATATATTGTGGGATCGGCGCTGCACCATAAATCAACGCTTTTAATGCAGAGAAGTCTGCTTGTTTAATCGTCGGCTCTTTTACCATGTTGATAATCATACCTGGCACCACGAAACAATACGCCACTTGCTCATGATATAAATGACCAATTAGCTCACTTGAGGTCATTGTGTCGGCGATCAAACAACTTCCACCATGTGCTAAAGCTAATATCGACATCATTACCGCAGCACCATGGAAATAGGGAGTTGCAATCAGCACTTTGTCTTTTGGTGCAACGTGTAGCGCGTAACTCAAACCAGTTAACTCTGCAAGTACATTCCGGTGGCTAATCATCGCCCCCTTCGACTTCCCTGTCGTTCCTGATGTATACATTTGATAAAGGATATCTTCTTCGACAACAGCATGCTCTTTACGCTCAATATCGGCAACAGCACTCACATGCAGAGAAATAAAACTATCAAAGAAACCTCTATCGTCTTTATCTATCTTGATAAACTGTTTCGTGTTTTTGAGTTCCGACTCATGTTGCAAAATACCGGAGAAGGTATCAGAGTAAAATAATATCGGCGCTTCAGAGTCATTAATCACCTCAACCATCTGGGCAGTAGATAGTAATGAGTTGATCGGGGTAGCAACCACACCTATTCGAGCACACGCTAATATAAATATGATATGGCCAGGTGTGTTTTCGCTGACAATAACAGCACGATCACCTTTAACCAGACCTGCATTTGATAATGCAACAGAAAGCTGTTTATAGCTCTGAATTAACTGTTGATATGTCCACTCTTCTCCCGAGTGTACACTCTTTAAAGCCAGTTGCTGCGGATACAACCGGCTAACTTGTGACATTACGTCTTCTATAATCATTTTGTTATCCCTTACGTTCCCGATCCATCCATGTACTCTACCAAGAGAGTTACCTCATATAGTCTTTATTAAGGTAACTCTCTGGAACACGTACTTTTAGCAAAAACCCTAGTTACTGCTATAGGACCTAAGCAACAATCTCTGTGAGGTGTGTACCATTAAACATAGGATGACTACGCTCAACAGGGCCCGCCGAACTAAATACATGCAACGGTAATACAATCAAGTGTTGTTCATCCGTCTCAAAATGATGTGGACACATTTTCTGAAGAATTACCACTTTACCAGGGAAAAGATCCTCAACAATATTTTCACCTTGCATACCGACAATACTGCGACCAGTACCAGACACAATGTAAGCCACTCGCACAGTAGAGTGAATGTGGTGCGCTTGTTCAGATGAATAAGGTGGGATATTTAATAACTGTAATGTAGGGTCACCGATACGATCAGGCGGGAAGATTTGTTTTGTTGAACAACCATTAACATAAGGAAGGTTCGTATTGGCGGCAAAGGTCGACATCTTCGTTTCCGGCATATAACCACGAATCATTGTCGCCACATGCTCCGATGTCACTGTCACTGGCCCACGAGCCAAATGCGCTATCTCTTTATCGGCAGAAATATAATACAAGCAGTCGCCTTTCTCAACTTCGATCGTATGGCTACCAACATAAACTTTATAGTAATAAAGATCGTCTTCACTTGCCTCTATTACAACCGACCCTTCAGAGGGAAGAAAATACTCAACACCAAATAACTTCTTTAAGAAATCATTGCTTGCATCTTTCTGTACTGCTGCAGTAACTGTAGTCATAACTATCTCCTTATAGACTATTTAATCCTTCACTTACCCCAAATATGGGGTGCATATTTAATGCAAAAGCGTAACGCAGAAAAATACTAGCAAAACGGCATGTCACAAATGTGACTTAGCCTACAGTTAACGAACAACAAAACACAAAATATTGTATTTTTGAGTAAACGTTCAAAAATACAATAACACTAAAAAAACAGTTACACCTTAAAAATAAAATTAATATAGCCCATAAAAAACATCACGCACCAAAACAGTACGCATGCATCATTTCTATAACAGGAATTAAAATACTTACTTATAACAAAGAAAAACCATCAACAAAATCTTAT
>CAZPAE010000370.1:802-3818 GCA_964584455.1 uncultured Thioalkalispiraceae bacterium | reverse complement strand
TATTGTTAAAAAATTACTACGTCACAAATTTTCAACTACCTTAAGTGGATCAATGTTCGCGCGGATCTATTTTCACGGATTTCACGGATTTTGGTTTTTTCCGCGAAAATAAATCCCTGGGAAATGCAGTAAATTCGTTTGTCCACGAAATTAAATCTGCGCAAAATTACGAAGATAGTTAAAAAACCGATCCGGATTACCAATGCCCGCAATGGCGGTGATTTCATTGTCTTTTAACTCATTTAATGGAATCCGCTCTTGGGTCACCATATTGACTGCTTCAGCACCACGATAGGACATTTGAAATTCGCCTTGGGCAGGTACACCATTTGTTACCATACAATCAACACTATCACGACGTGATGGTAATTCTCGCAACGGACCAGCCGGTAAACATAACCCATTGCCAAAACGACGAATGCCATCGACAACTAAAATCTCCACATCTCGCTTTAATGCATAATGTTGTAAACCATCATCACTCACAATCACATTGCAATCAGAATACTTGAGTAATGCTTGTGCCGCCTCAACTCTGTGTGGACCTACCGCCATAGGACATTGGGTACGTTTGGCAATTAATACGGCCTCATCCCCGACCATGGTGGGATCAGCATCTGGCCTGACTTGTTGTGGCCAACGTCGTGCTTTGCCACCATAGCCGCGACTGATGATACCGGGGCGAAACCCATTTGCTTTTAAATAATTCGCCAACCAAATTACCAGTGGTGTTTTGCCTGTACCTCCCACGGTCAAATTACCTACGATCACAACGGGCACAGACAACTTGGTTGATTTAAGAATGTTCATTTGATACGCCGAACGACGCAGCATAACAATGAAGGTGAATAACCAGGATAGTGGTCTTAACAATAATGTCAGACTTGACTTACCATACCATGACTGTTCAAGGCGGTGAGCTATCGACTGACGTAATTCATGCGACACGTAATCGTTTACTCAGCAAATTGAAGTTCATATAACTTAGCATAAGCACCTTGTTTCTCAATAAGCTCGGCATGTTGACCTATTTCGATGATCCGCCCCTCCTCTAACACGACAATTTTATCTACTCGTTCAATAGTAGACAGTCTGTGCGCAATCACCAAGGTGGTTCTATCGCGCATTACTTCTTTTAGTGCTGCTTGGATTAAACGTTCTGATTCTGTATCTAATGCAGAGGTTGCTTCATCCAGAATCAAAATAGGGGCATCTTTTAATATAGCACGCGCAATAGCTAAACGTTGACGCTGACCACCTGATAATAACACCCCATTTTCACCAACTAGGGTATCAAATTTATCAGGCAGCTGCTCAATAAACTCCCATGCATGGGCCGCTTTGGCGGCGCGGACAATATCGTCTTGTGTTGCATGCTCTAAGTTACCATAAGCAATGTTATGTGCAACCGTATCGTTAAACAATGTCACATGCTGACTCACAATCGCAATATGCGATCGTAGGCTATCAAGACGAACATCTTTAATATCATGGCCATCCACTTTAATCTGACCATGCTCTAACTCATAAAACTTCGGTAGTAAGTTTACTAATGTGGTTTTGCCTGAGCCAGAACGCCCTACAAAAGCGACACTTTCTCCTGGTTGAATATGTAACTGGATATCGTTAAGAACCTGTCTTTGCCCATCATAAGAAAATTGAATGTGCTGATACTCAATTTCACCTTTTACACGCTGCAACAATTGAGTCCCGTGATCAATTTCTTTATTGCTATCTAACAAGGCAAACACACTTTGTGCCGCAGCAATACCGCGCTGTAAATGCGCATTGATAGACGAAAGCGGTCGCGCATGTTGTAATAGCAACAACATAGCGGTTAAAAACGACATAAACTTACCGGGCGACATGGTTTCAATCATATCGGGCTGGGTTACATAAAATAGGATACCAGCGAATGCCGCCGCAACAATGAATTCAATAATGGGAGTGCTAATAGCATTAGTGGCATGTAGTTTTAAAAACTGGCGCCAATTATTTTTATTAATCCCCGCAAAACGGTTTGACTCATAACGCTCACCACCAAAAATTTTAATTTCACGGTTTGCCGCTATCACCTCTTCGGTGATGCTTGACACATCACCCATGGAATTTTGAATTCGACGACTAATGGTTCGAAACCGTTTACTGACATATAGCACTAATACAAGCAGTATAGGCAAAGTAATCAGCAACAATAGCGTGAGCTCTACGCTCAATGTAAACATAAACCCTAATAACACAATAATGGTTAGCGAATCTCGAATAAGAATCGTGACCACATAGGAAGCCGCATCGGCTAGCTGCTCAACATCATAAACCATCCTCGAGACTAATGTTCCTGAAGAGGTGGTATCGAAATAGGTTGTTGGCAAACATAGATAATGGGTAAACATCTTACTACGAATATTGCGCACTACACTTCGTGCAATATAGGCCATACCATAGTTAGAGAGAAACGTACCGACAATCCGAACAGCATAAATGGAAATTAACACTATCGGAATCCACTTAATGGTTACCGGATCTTTCTCGGTAAAGGTATCATCCAACATCGGCTCAATAAACTTGGCAAACGCTAACTGCGCAAACGCAATCACCACCATACCGGCTAGTGCAATGAGAAACACTTTCCAATAGCTAGCGGAATAGCGTAATAGCCGTCTATAAACTGCCCAGCCATTCATCGACGTATTATGTTCTGACATTAAGCTATTAGTTTTCTTTCGGGGTTTGTGTCGTAGTAAGACTGAATTTATTTAACCCTAATTGACGTACTGCATCCATGACAGTTACAACAGACTGATAGGCTGTTTCTTTATCAGAATTAATAATCACTTGTGGGTTCTTCTTATCGCCAATGGTTTGTGTAATCGCTGCTTTTAAGGTTGTCAACTTAGTATCAACTAAACGACGATCATTCACAAAGTAACGCCCTAGACTATCGATACTAATTTCAACGACAAACTCTTCTTTTTGAATGGGCTCACCACTGGCCTCGGGTAGATCAATTTGAATT
>CAZPAE010000370.1:0-788 GCA_964584455.1 uncultured Thioalkalispiraceae bacterium | reverse complement strand
AAAAGATTAACAACAGAAAAACAACATCAATTAATGGTGTTAAATTAATATCGGCCAGATCCGGTTTCTCTGTACGAAATTTCACTTAACTGGCCTTTTGTGCTGCGGTTTCACGGTCACCATGCATCACATCGACAATTTTAAGCGCCTCTTCTTCCATCTTTAACACCAAGGCATCTACCTTGCCGCGAAAATAACGATAGAAGATCAAACTGGGGATGGCCACAGCTAACCCCGCGGCGGTGGTAATCAAGGCTTGTGAAATCCCACCAGCCAGTACCCCTGGATTGCCCACACCTTGGGTCATAATGGCGGAAAAAACATCAATCATACCAATCACTGTGCCTAATAAACCAAGTAATGGGGTAATAGAGGCAATAGTACCCAGTGTATTGAGGTAGCGCTCTAATTCATGCACTACTTGCCGTCCCATCTCTTCAATACTTTCTTTCATGATATCTCTGGGATGTTGGCGATTAACCAGCCCCGCTACCAGTACACGACCTAAGGGGGAACTACTACTGAGCGCATCGAGATGGCCCTGATCCAGGTTATTGGCTTTATGCCACTGCCAAACTTGGCCCACTAGTGTGGAAGGCGCAATCTTTTTCTGCTGTAAAGACCAGAATCGTTCTACCACAATGGCTAAGGCAATCACCGAACACAAAATAATCGGTAGCATTAGCCAGCCACCCGCCTGGATCAACTCATACACAGAAAATTACTCCCTTATTAATTAGGAACTTAGTGCAAATATAAACGGCTAACTTTAACAAAGACCCTGCCTA
>CAZPAE010000369.1:0-3820 GCA_964584455.1 uncultured Thioalkalispiraceae bacterium | reverse complement strand
GCTTTCAACTTTTGCTGCAACCTTACCAAAGCGTATCGACATTGATGTATTTATTTGCTCTATTTTTTCATCAAACTTATTAAGAATTCTTGCTTCCAAATCCGCAATTATTTCTTTATTTTCATTCTTGATAGAAGATATCTCAGAAATTTTCTCACCAAGTCTTGTAAGAATCCGATCTTCTAATTCTTCAATTTTTTCTTTACTCTCATTTTTAATTGTTGATATTCTTGATTTACCAATCACTGCAGAACAACTCAGAAAAAATCTAACAATTTGATGATGAAAAAACTATTACTAGGACTAACTTGCTTTTGCACTGTAGCAGCAGTCAATGCAAGTGAATGGGTAACATTAGATCCCAGCGATCTTTTGCAAGTGGAAGTTTACCAAACTGGTGCTGACGCAGGAAAAAGTGAAGGCGTTTACTTTAGAGCTGAATCAGACTTTAGCACTACCCTGACTTGCTCAAAGAAACATACTGTCGTTCTCACTGATGCAACAATTGCTGATCGCGCATTATCTATGGGCATGTTTGCACCCTCATCAGGTAAAACCATGCAATTCTATGTTACAGGTTGTGATAACGATCACCTATTAGGTAAGGCAGTACAATTTAAACAATAGCTATGAGAAAAGGGCAGGTTCTATCCTGCCCTTTATCTTTCTGCTTAACAAAACAAATCGTCATTTATACCACTTGGCAATGGCTCGCTTTAAGGCGCGCTTGTTTTCATTAAACTGTCGATGTCGGTGACCATTCGCCCCAGAGGGATGCGGAAACCCGGTTAACACTTGGGCTGGGTTTACCCAGCCTTGATCGACGGTATATGCCAATACGTCTTCTACCATTTTACCCAGTGGTAAAATTAAACATTCACCCACTGTTTGTAATTCATCGGCAAAAATCTGATCGATCATCGTTTGTAGCACAGGATGACTAATAGGCTTAGGAGAATGCCCGGTATAATTTTTACCTTGTTTAAACACCGGATACTTTAAAACCGAACCGGTGCGTAAACCTTCTGACTCAAACAGTTGCGCACAGCTATCTACGTCAAAGATCGTCGCCACACCTAATGTATCTAGCATGGTAATTAAATTTGCTCGCATACTACCGGCAAAAGCCACACGCGGTTTACGCATCTGCGCCGCTTGGGTAGGACTCATTCCACTGGCCATGGCATTCGCTGCTTCCTCATAAGCAATGCGAACCTGATTCCAACCCGGAGTAATCCCCAATATCCATAGCTTTGGTTTGGCTACTCGCACACCCATAGGCGAATACCATACTTCAATGGCCTCATCCTGATAAATGCGCAACTGGGTTGAAAGATCCGCCAAACTTATGGGGGCAACTGGCGGAATATATTTTTCGTAACAAGTAAAATCAGAAAACATAACGAGACAATGGTAAACTAGTCGAGGTTTATTGACACCTTTAGCTGTTAAATTTAGTTTCCTTTTTCATCGAAAGCACTTGGAGTTCGTCATGCGTGTTTACTTTTTGGTTATCTCACTGTTCCTTTCCATCATATCGCCGCTTAGCGTACAAGCCCACGATATCAAAATCCCTACCAGTATTAAGGAACTGGCCCTAACCAAAATCGCTGACAATATTTATGTAGTCCATGGTTCGCTATCACGGCCCAACAAAGACAATAAAGCCTTCATTAGCAACACCGGTATCATTGTGACAGACCAAGGTGTGGTCGTGGTGGATACCGGCGGTAGTTTACAAGTGGGTGAACTGGTGGTGAAAAAAATTAAAACCCTTACCGATAAACCGATTATTGCGGTATTTAACACCCACGTACACGGTGACCACTGGCTTGGCAATGCCGCCATTCGCAAAGCCTTTCCCAAGGTGGCGATTTATGCTCACCAACGCACCATTGAACATTTAAACAACGGTGAAGATCAGCGCTGGCTCGATATCATGATGAATATGACCGAAAAAGCGGTTGCCGGTACCACAGCCGTCAAGCCAGACAAACCCTTACAAGGTGGCGAAAACCTGAATATCGCCGGTGCCCAATTTAAAATACACTATGCTGGTAAAGCGCATACCGATACTGACATTATGATTGAATACCCAGGCCAACAAATCTTGTTTGCTGGTGACATCGTGCAATATGGTCGTATCGTTGCCTCCTCTTCACCACAAAGCTTTAGTGCCACGGGTCAAATAGACGCCTTAAAATTGGCACTTACATTACCGGTAAATACATACGTCCCTGGACATGGCGTAACCGGTGGGAAAGAAATACCGCAAGCCACACTACGTTTTTTAGATACTTTATATAAAAGCGTTCATCGCTACTACAAACAAGGCATGCAAGACTTTGAAATGCGCGATAAAGTGGCCAAAGACTTAGCCGAATTTTCTGATTGGGCCGGTATGGACAATCTAGGCCGCTTAATCAGCTTTATCTACCAACAAGTCGAAGCAGATGACTTTGGCTAAGTATGTCAGAACCACTTTTATACAGTATTGGCTATGCCACTAAGCCTATCGAGGTATTCATTGCGCAACTAAAAACCTACGCCATTGATGCCATTGCCGATGTACGCTCAGTACCCTATAGCAAGGTGTTTCACGATTACCATCGTGAAACCCTGGCGGCAAAACTCAACGCCATTGGCATTCACTATGTTTATCTCGGCGAAGAATTAGGCCCGCGCTCCAAAGACGATGCCCATTACGACGAACAACGACAAATTCAATTTGACCGCTTAATGCGTGCACCACTCTACCTTAGCGGCATTAAACGCCTACAAGCCGGCTTAGATAAAGGGATGCGCATTGCCGTAATGTGTGCGGAAAAAGACCCAGCCGATTGCCATCGCAGCTTACTCATCGGCTACCAGCTACAACGCGAGCTGACTATTAACCTGCAACACATCACCCATGAGGGTAAGCTAGAAACACAAACCGAGATGGAAGCACGTTTAATCCACACCCATGGCCTGGATAATGATCTATTTGCCAATGAGCACGAACTAGCCGACCAAGCCTGTAAAATCCAATGCCGTTTAAAAGCCTATCGGCGGCCGGAGTAATTTGTATAAGACTAAACGGGTTAGTAACTCTCTCCCCAACCATCTCATACATGGGATGATTTGGGGGGTGGGCCAGTTACCAGATTTGAGCTCCATTCATGTAAAGGTAGGTTCTACTAACAGCATCTTGGCAATACCAGTTTCCATTCTCAAACACCCAGGTACCCCATGCTTTGGTTGTGACTGTTCTTGCAGTGTTTGTTTTATTTTTAGGTAGATTAAATTTCTCAAAATAGGAATCAGGAGGGGTTTCTTTAAAAATCAAAACTACCTTTGCCATATCCCCATCGATTATAACTTCTTTTATTTTTGCACTTTGCAGAGACCAGCCTTCGCTTCCCTTGTTCATTTCTTCAGAGTATTTATCGTATTTAATAACATCGCGGAATTTTTTCGTCCTATACTCAAATGTTTTTCGCCAGTTCTTATCTTTTTCAAAAGAGTAATATTGGTTTACTCTCAACTCAAGCTGTTCATTAGAGTCAATTTTATTGCAACTGGTGATCAATGTAACAAGTATAGTGCTAATGAATATTACTATAACTCCTTTCATACTTTGCCCCATCATGTTTTGTCGAAAATCAATATGTCGTAAAAAATCATTGGGAGCCTAACCCTCTAATAATATCGAAAAAAATATCTTGTCCACTATCAGGATCATTTTTGCGTCTAGTTGGATTTACAATCCAGCGATAGAGTGGAAATAGTTTCCTCAAAACTATCACCTTGTAAGTCATACAAGGCTACTACAACGTGT
>CAZPAE010000368.1:0-3821 GCA_964584455.1 uncultured Thioalkalispiraceae bacterium | reverse complement strand
AGAAAGATAGCGATATCGCCACCGAACTGTTTCAAAACTATGGTTTATCTGCCGAGGTGGATGATACCAGCGTTGTACATGATGAAGCTATTTCTACCATAATCCATCGCGAAAGCGATATGCAATTTTTAAAACGTCTAGCACTACGGAATGGTTATGAAACCTATGTGCAAGGTAATACGGGATATTTTAAACGGCCCTTAGTGGATGAAGAACCCCAGCCTGTGTTAGCCGTTCACTTTGGCGCAGAAACTACGCTGAGCAATTTTCGGATCCATGTGGATGCCACAACACCGGCCAATGTTGGCATGTACCAAATTGATCGATTAAACAAGGAAGTCCATGAGGTAAATATTGAATCAACGGCGTTAACCGCCTTAGGTGATACCGATGCCGCTGGCTTGCTGGGTATGGGCATGGAACCAGGGCAAATCTATGTGGGAATGAACAGTGCCATGGACAATGCTGAGATGTCAGCCGTATGCCAAGGCCTGTATGAAAAGGCTGATTGGTTTGTGCATGTAGAAGGTCAGATCCATGCCAATTACTATGGCCATATATTAATGCCACGCAAACCGGTAACTATCAAAGGGGTAGGTGAAACCTATAGTGGCGTGTACTACGTACATCATGTGAGTCATGTGTTTACCAGTGGTGGCTATACCCAGTATATGCGCGCCAAACGCAATGCTATTTTACCCACTGGCGCTGAGAACTTTAGTAGCGATGGTGGCCTACTGGCTGGGGTTTTATAACAATGAGCTTAGAACGCACAGTCGCCAATTTAATGCAAAAACTCGAGCGCCATTTTTATGGTAAGTATCGAGGTTTTGTTGTGGAAAACGATGATCCAGAACAACTAGGCCGGTTACGATTACGGGTGCCTAGCGTGCTCGGTAATGAAGTGGTAACAGGGTGGGCTTTACCTTGTGTACCCTATGGTGGTGATGTGAACCAAGGCATGTTGTTTATTCCTGAAGTAGAGGCCGGTGTCTGGGTAGAGTTTGAAGAAGGGGATTTAGAGTTTCCTATTTGGACGGGCACTTTTTGGAGCAAACCTGATGGTGAAACAGAATTACCTAAAACCAACGATCCCGATGGTGCCGAGGCCGATGTGCAAAGCCCACCAACCCGCAAAATCATTAAAACCCTCAAGGGCCACTCAATTCAAATAGAAGACAATGACGATGAAGAAATGATCCTGGTTCATGAGGCGGTCAACAATCATGTGATTAAACTAGATAAAGACGGCATCATTATCAGCGATGGTGCAAACAGTAATACCGTGACCATGGATAGCAATGGCATGGTGGTAGAAGATGCCAATGGTAACAAGGTTACCATGGATAGTAGCGGTTTAGTGGCCGAAGAGTCCGGTGGTAACAAAGTCATTTTATCATCCAGTGGCATTAAAGTGGGCAGCGATGGTGCCAGTGAACCCTTCTTACTCGGCAATACATTTTTACAAAACTTGAATCAATTAGTGATCACTTTAGCGACCCATACCCATGTGGGCAATATGGGCGCGCCCACATCACCACCTACCTCACCGATCAATTTTAATGCGGCTGGTGTGACATCAATGAAGCACAAAGTGGAGTAAGTTGTGAGTTTATTATACGGAACACAAGCAGGGGATAGTGTGAACTTAGCCGGCATGAGCCAAGGTATTTACGTAGTAATGGACGGTTTATTATCACCACCACTGCAGCAAGCTGTTGATGATGCATCTGATGATGCTAAGCCAGCGGCACAAGAAGCCCTGACTCAGGCCCGTGAAGGTTGGAAAAAATTATCGTATGCCATTGCCAAAGGCGTGGTGGATCATTTGCGCAGTAATATGGAAATTCGCAATATTCAAACACAGGGCAATGTGAATGTCAGTGTCAGTGGTGATACTGATAATACACCGGGCCATTTCCATACTGTCAATTTATCGGGCATACAAAATAATCTCACATTCAATCAAGTCGCTGGAACCGGTGAGGTGGATTAGGCATGTTGTTAGAGAAAAAAAGCTTTGCTTTCCCTATGGCGGTGAATGATATCGGGCGGATTACCGCCAGCGGTGGTAGCGATGCAGTGCGGGGCAAAATTATTCAGGTGTTATTTACCGCACCGGGCGAGCGTGTCAATCAGCCTGAGTTTGGTTGTGGTTTATTTAATCTCGTATTTGAGCCCAATAGCACAGTTTTAAATACCGCCATGCAATTTACTATTGGCCAAGCACTAACGCGCTGGTTGTCAGAGGAAATTATAGTGGATGCCGTTAATATTAGTGCAGCCGATGAGTTAGTGAATGTTGAGGTCGTCTATACCGACAAGCAAGACCTACAGCAACAAGCAACCCGTATTCAATTTCGATAATGAGACTTTATGACCATGGAACTGAAGAATACAAACAACGGTAAGCTCATTGATTATATGGCGCGTGACTATGATAGTTTTCTCGCCGCCATGCAGCGGATTATTCCCGAGCGTATTCCCGAATGGACCGACTATACGCGCGAAGCCGACTTCGGTAATGTCTTACTCCAACTATTCGCCCACATGGGCGATATCATGAGCTATTACCAAGACAGGATTGCCAATGAAAGTTTCTTAACCACGGCGCGCGAACGTCGCAGTATTATCCAGCATCTTAAATTAATCAGTTACCAGTTAGCCACCGCCACACCGGCTTCGGCTGAACTAACTGTACAAATCCCTGCTGATGTAAACGATATCGTACAAATATCTAAAGGTGATGCCTTTGCCACTAAGAGTAGTAAAGATGCCGCCAGTGTGCGTTTTGAATATACCGGTGAAGATGAGCTCATCGATTGTTCCGGGTTAACCATTCACCCCGAAACCGGTCGCAAGCATTATACTCTTGCCGTGGAGCAGGGCACCTTTGTCAAAGAAGATATTATTGGTATCTCCGATGGTAGTGCGGGGCAACGCTTTAACTTAAGTTTCCCTAATCTTATTTTACGCTCGTTAGGTACCGGTGAAGTGAATACTGACTTTAGGCTTTGGCTTGAGTTAGGTACCAGTATTGATGCCGAGTGGCGCTTACAAGATTCACTGGCATTTAGTTTAGATGATGCCAAAGACTACATTATCGAAATAGATGAATACGACCAGGCCACGGTGATCTTCGGTGGTAATGGTACTGCGGTGATTCCCGCTAATGGCGCCGTGATTAAGGCCCAGTATCGTACTGGCGGTGGCGAACAAGGTAATGTGGCAGCGAATACCATTACCACTATTGCCGATGCACCGGGGCTCAACTTAATTGGTGCCAGTGTCAATAATGATGATGCGGCAACTGGCGGGGCCGATCGTGAGTCCATCGAACATGCAGTTTCTCATGCCCCTAATGTATTTCGTTCATTAAAGCGGGCAGTAACTGCACAAGACTGTGAAAGTATTGCGCTTAACTTCAATGGCGTTGGTAAGGTGCGGGCAGAATCCACCAGCTGGAACGAAGTCTCATTATATGTTGCACCCCAAGGGGGCGGGCGTGTTAGCGATATCTTGCGTGCAGATTTATTACAGTACTTTGAAGATAAACGACCGGTGTCAACCCGGTTTGAAATCAAAGATGTGGACTATGTGAAAGTTTACATTTCGGCAACGGTGGGGATTGAATCTTATTATTCCAAAGCCGAAATGGAAAAGAAAATTTATGCCGCAGCCAGTGATATCTTAGCTTTTGAGAAAGTGAAATTCGGGCAAATCATCTACTTAAGTAAATACTATGAAGCCATTGAAAATATAGAAGGTGTCACCTATGTCACCATCCATAGCTTTACCCGCCAAGGTGAAGCTGGCCCAGA
>CAZPAE010000367.1:0-3838 GCA_964584455.1 uncultured Thioalkalispiraceae bacterium | reverse complement strand
AGGGTTAACAGGGAGCCTTACCAAGAGTGATGCGCTATCGAATCCTACCAAGTCTAATAATTTCGGCGAAGAAGATCGCGATTTAGCCACTTTACGTGTCGCGCAAAAAACGGCATTTAATTGGCAAGCAACCGATGTAGAGCTTTATACCTATTATCAAGAGTTAGACTTTGATCATCTCACCACAACCGGTATCGCTTTTGGTACCGCAAGAAATTTAATTGACTATGAAACACAAGAATATGGTATTGGTTTACGAACCAATACACATTTTGCTAACTCTGGGTTAGCGCGTACCTTAAGAACCTCTGTTACCTATAATACCGGTGTTAACGAAGTAAGAGGCACCAGTCAGGTCTTTCTTGGGTTCCCACCATCATCACTAGCGAACGACTATGATGATGAGTCAGATAATATTCAGATCTACGCGGAATACGAACATGAGCTAATCGATAAGCTCTCATTCATTGCCGGTTTCGGTTGGCAGCAGGGTAATCGCAAGCGCACTATCAATGCAGGGAACCTAAATACCACCAAAAGCGCATTTGATACTGAATATGAAGGTAGAACGCCACGGCTAGGTATCTTATATGAGGTTGCCCCGGGCCTGAGCCTTTATGCAAATATTAGTCGTGCCTTTGAAGTCCCTGCCCTGAGTGAAGCAGATGATTCATTGCAAGCCCAACAGGCCGATACAGTTGAATTTGGTACTCGGTTTGAGCAAAAGAACTATAAAGGTGAAGTGACTTATTATCACTCAAAAGTAGAAGATGACTTCATCGATAATGAAACAACACCGGGATCATATACCCCCACGAACTTGGATACGATACGTCAAGGTATTGAGTCGGCTATTTCTGTTGATGTATTAGAAACAGAATCTGTTGGGCTTGTATTCGATGCAGCCTATCAATGGAATGATTTCAGTTTTGATGGTGGTAGCAACGACGGTAAACAATTGCCAGGGATTGCTGAGCATGTGTTGACGGCGCGTGCATTGGTAACAGACTTGGCTAAACAATGGAGTCTAGCGCTGACAGTCGAGCATCTGAGTAGCATAGAGATTAATAATTCTAATTCATTGGAGCCTACAGACTCATTTACTATTTATCACCTTTCAGCCGAATATGCATTTTCTAAAAGATTTTCTTTATATGGTAACGTCCATAATGTGACCGATGAAAATTATATTAATACCGTCACGATTAATCCTTTCGGTAGTAGCGCAACGCCTGCGGCATACAGTCCCGGTGATGGTCGAGCCGTGTATATTGGGATCAAAGGCCATTTTGATTAATCGATGATATAAAATAGGAGAAGGCTTAATGAGAGCACAGATATTTCGTTCGCATCGATTTTTAGCGAAACTATTGGCAATACCGGTATTGTTCTGGGCATTGAGTGGTCTGATGCACCCTTTTATTGCTAATTGGTTCAAACCCAGCATTGCTAACCGTGTGTTGCCAGTTGTTGCGGTACCGGTAAACCAACAGTGGCTTGATCCCACGCAATTATTAGCGAAGCTGAACATCCCGGTAATTGACCAAATTCATGTGGCCAGTATCAACGAACGTTGGTTCTATCAAGTGATTACTCTTGAAGGGCAACATCGTTATTTTGATGTGCAAACCGGTCATGAGTCTAGCACTGCCGAAGTAACACTGGCTAAAGAGCTAGCTGCAGCACATGCGGGTTTAACGACCGACAAGATTATTGCCGTAGAAAAAATCACTGAGTTTAAAGAAACCTACCGTTCGATTAATCGATATCTACCTGTCTATGAAGTGCAGTTTGATACCCCCGATAAATTGCATGTCATGATCGATCCGGTGACACAAAAATTAGCGGCATTTTCCACCCGTTTAACTCGTGTATATCGTTGGTTTTTTGCCTATGCGCATAATTGGTCATTTTTCGGTGGGCCAACAGATTTATTTCGCGTCACTCTGATGTTAATTGTCATTACTTTAGTCACATGGGTGGGCGTTGCCGGTTTATATACCTATGTGGTATCACGCAAATTAGCCAATGGTAAAAAACCAAATCGGCCATTGTATCGTCGTATGCATCGTTTTGTAGGCATCAGTGCCTCGATCCTCTTTTTAATGTTATCCCTTTCAGGTGTATTACATATCTATAGCAAATATAATTTTGATTGGGGTTTTTTAGAGCACCGTACTAGCGATATTAGCCTCGAAGAATTACAGGTCGCGTTACCTGATGTGTTACTAAAATATGATGCACCAGTGACACAAGTATCATTAGCAAGAGTCGGTGGCGAACCCGCATACCGTTTAGCTATTAGTGGCTCGGCACCAGGTGAAGCACAGTATATCTCAACCAGAACAGGTAACATGATTGAGAATGCCGATAGCCTGTATGCTAAGGAGTTGGCCGCTTACTTTGCCGGTGTGGATGTATCACAAGCAACCGGTTCTCGATTATTAACCGAATTTGGTAAAACTTACCCCGCGATTATGAAACGTTTACCGGTGCAGCAAGTTAGAATTGAGGGGGGAGAATATTTTGGCGTGACGGTGGATACGGCCCATGCACATATGGCGAGTCGGGCTAGCCCATCCAGTTTATTTGAAACGGTCGTGTTTTTGAATTTACATAAATTTCATTTCTTGGACAATATCAGTAAGGAAGCACGTGATTGGCTCAGTGTATTTTCGACACTACTGATATTATTAACCGCTATTTTGGGTGTGAATATGGCTATTCAAAAGCGCAGGCAAAAGCAAGCTTACGCTAGTTAAACATGCTTAAAAGAAACACCGGTGATATCTTACTGAGACACTTTGTTTCTGGTAAGATTTTCATCGATGGAAAAAGCACAGCGCCAAATACGCAATTATAAAGACGACGATGCGAACGGTATTGTGGAAGTTTTCTACCATGCTGTCCACAGGAGTGGCCAAGGGCATTATTCTGCGGCACAGTTAGAAGCCTGGGCACCCAGCCCGCTTAACTATGCCTATTGGCAAAAGCGATTGGCAAGTACACAGCCCTTTGTTGCGGAGCAAAGTCATATGGTAGTTGGCTTTATTGAACTAGGCGAGGCTGGGCATATTGGCTGTTTTTATGTTCACCCGGATTATCAACAGCAAGGCATTGGCCAACAACTCTATCACTATTTAACAGAACAAGCGCGAGAACGAAACTTTGCACAGCTATATGTGGAAGCTAGCCACATGGCGCGGCCTTTTTTTGAGAAGAAAGGGTTTGTTTATGAAAAAACAAATCAAGTTGCGCTAAATGGTCAGGTGTTAACGAATTTTAGTATGCGCTTACACTGCCTATGATCTATGAAATACTTGAGCGATTTGTAGAAATAGCCCGCGTTTCTCTTTATCTAAACTAGAAAAAATCTCCATCACTTGTCGCATATCATCTGGGAAGGCGGCACAAACTGGATCGGACTCCACATGTTGTTCATCTAGCCAACCTACTGGCTTTTTCGCAAACTTTTCACACTTTCGCACAAGGCGATCGGGGATACTAAGGAAAGGGTTGCGAATATGCTCATCAAGTTTAGGACGGGATAAACCAATAGCATTGAGTAACTTTGTCATCATGCCCCTTTGTGTTTTAGCAGTTTCAAAAATATAAACTAAATTTTGGTGGCGTATGGCTTGAATATCACGACCAGTCGAACGAATGGGGCCTACCCCAAACATAATCCAACAAGGGGAGGCATCGGTGGCTGTGGCGATGGTTTTGACATCATCGGGTGAGGGAATGGAAATACCTGCTTCGTAATTGCCTAAGCGACCGGTGCCCCAATCTTTTATTTTTGTGAGTAGCTGTGCGGCGGTATCAAAGCCCGCCATTT
>CAZPAE010000366.1:0-3848 GCA_964584455.1 uncultured Thioalkalispiraceae bacterium | reverse complement strand
ATCCCGAGACTTATACGTTCCGCGTCGGTATAATGGCCGCCATGTCGACCTGGATGACCTTACTATTAATTTCTTCAATTGTTGCGGCCAATTTACCCTGGCTCAGTGAGCGTTTTTTCTTCATATTTACACCACCAAATGCCCATAAAGCCATATGGATGCGATTGCTGGAATGGTTTTGCTTATTTATATTGTTTCTCATTGGCGCATTAGGCATTGAGAAAAAGCTCATGGGCGGCAACTACCAACAAGGCTGGGAGTTTTACGTGGTGCTATTTTGTTTGTTCTTAGTTTTCGCACTGCCTGGATTTTTGTATCGTCACGATTTACAGCCCCATCTTATTAAGCGTCAACGCCGTAGCAAATAGTCTTCATTTCCGATTTTTATGTCAAAAAGGTGCATATTGCACCATTTTTGCTTTTCGCATTGGAAAAATATACATAATTGACCTGTGATCATTAGGTTTATTGATTTCCGCTACTCCCATCTGCTGATATAATTATGCAAATTGCATATTACGGTGTAAAAGGCATCATGCAGTTACGACAAAAATTCTTCCTCGTACTCAGTTTACTAACAGCGATTCCGTTGCTCATCCTGCTATTCGGCGTGGTTGATCGGATGGAGGCAGAGTTACGGGTGCAAACTGAGAAAGAATTGCATGTCGCATTAGATAAGATGGCAGATGAGATTATGCTGATCATAGAAAATCAGACTGCTATCGCACGGGGGTTAGCCCATGTGCCTGCACTACGGCAGTTTTCTATTTTGCACGACAAAGTCGTCGGCCGAGATGTTTCGGCGGCAAACTACCAGAAAAAAGCCGAAGAGCTAGAGCAGTTCTTTTTGAACTATGCGCATGTTGTGCCCGCGATTCAGGCACTACGTTTTATTGATGTGGACGGCAAAACCTTGGTCAAGGTCAAAGAAGGCAAGATCATTGAACCAAAATTCTTCGATGATCGTTATCAACGCCATTATGTAGCTGATCAATCCAGTAAAAACTTTTTTAAATATACCGCTGGCATGAGCAAAGATGTGGTGATGTCTGATTTTGAGTTGGGTCAGGTACCATCCGAAGCAGATTTTTGTCCGGCGATGATACGTTATGCGGCGAAAGTAGAAAGTGAGTTAGCACATCGAGAAGGTTTTTTAGTGATTAACATGTGGGGTAAACGATTAGACTCCACGGTTGAGGCCTCGTTAGGTGGTTATCCGGGTAATGCTTTTATCATTGAAGTGAATGAGCAATCACCGCGAGATGGGATCTACCTTTACCATAAAGATGATGATAAGCGATTCGGTAACCAGCTAGAGTCACAACATCGATTCACCAATGCCATTTCGCCGCAACAATGGCAACAAATCAAACAGACCAAGCAACGTGGTTCATTATACCTTGATGATGGCCGCATGTTCTTTTTCAGAACGCTTGCACCGTTTGAGTCACGACCCAATACTCAGTGGCTATTGTTAATTGAGGCAGATAGCCAAGTGGTGTTTTCGGCTATCGATAATATGCGTGAGTCAATCTGGTGGTTATTAGCGGTGGCATTAGTTATTAGTTTACTGCTCTCAGTATGGGCCGCCTATAAACTTACCAAGCCAGTTCACTCACTAGCAAATGTGATAACCCGTTACGCTGATGGGGAAACCAATATTCGTTGTGCCGAAGATCAGCGAGATGAAATTGGGATCGCAGGGCGTGCTTTTAACTATTTAACCAATAGTCTACAACGTGCGAAAGAACAGCGCGATAAAGCAGAAAAAGTTGCTCGTCAATCTGAGCGCTTAGCCTCTGTCGGGCAATTGGCGGCAGGCATTGGGCATGAAATTAATAACCCATTGATGAATATCATGTCGTTAGCGAGTTTGATTGAGGAATCAATTAAAGATAAAGAAGCACAGGCAGATATCCAATTGCTTAAGAAGGAAGGGGAACGTTGTGCGCGTATTGTTCAGGGTATCTTGAGCTTTTCACGCAAAACCAAACCTGATTATCAGTCATTTAATATGACAACCCTAATTCAAGATACCTTATCGTTATTACATCATCGTATAGAAAGTGCTGAAATCACCACAATTACTGACTTGCATTCGGATCTTTACTTGGTGGGTGATGCTAACCAACTACAGCAAGTACTGGTGAATGTCATCCTGAATGCAGTGCAAGCCTCTAAAGTGAAGTCTTGTATCGAAGTGAAAGCCTATCGTGATGATTTACACGTTTCGGTGGAAATTATTGATAGTGGTACCGGTATACAGGGTAGTGATGTGACCAAAGTGTTCGATCCCTTTTTTACTACCAAGTCAGAAGGTACCGGATTAGGCCTATCTGTTAGTTATGGCATTATTAAACACCATGGCGGTACTATCCAAGTGAAAAATAATGCTGATGCTGGTTTGCGGGTGATTATTCAGTTGCCTATTAAACCAAGCCCCAATATAGAAAAAGATCAAGTTGCTATGGAGGTTCAAAATGTCGTCTAACCCAACTCGGATTATGTTTGTTGACGATGATCAAATTACTTGCCGCGTGATGAAGCGTAATTGTGATAACGCAAATTATCATTGTGAGGTGTATCAGTCGGCTAAAGATTGCCTTGCCGAGTTTAAAAATCAAGGCGCTGATGTGGTGATTACCGATTTACGCATGCCAGAAACCGATGGCTTTGAGCTACTAAAGCAACTACGAGAAATAGATAAAGATGTGCCAGTGATTGTAATGACAGGCTATTCCTCGATCGAAACTGCAGTTGAGGCCATGAAGCGTGGTGCTAGCGACTTTATTAAAAAGCCATTTGATTTTGATGAGTTAAAACTTATGTTGATGCGGACCATCAAGTCACGGCAACTAAAAAATGAAAATGCCTTACTAAAACGACAAGTCGAAGATCAGCAAGATCATTTTGGGATGATTGGCGATACACCGGTGATGAAAACATTATTCAGTACGATTAAGAAAATTGCCGATGTGAGTTGCAGTGTGATTTTAACCGGCGAGTCGGGGACCGGCAAAGAGTTAGTGGCCAGAGCCTTACATAATTTTAGTCCACGGCGTACCAATGCGTTTGTTGCTATTGATTGTGGTGCATTAAATGATACGTTATTAGAAAGCGAATTATTTGGTCATGAGAAAGGCGCATTTACTGGTGCAGGGCAGCGTAAGTATGGTTTGATGGAACAAGCTGAGGGTGGCACGCTATTTTTAGATGAAATTGGTGATATCTCCGATAACATGCAAATGAAATTAATGCGTGCTATTGAAGAGCGAAAGATCACCCGCGTTGGTGGCACTACGCCAATTGCCATTGATGTACGTGTAGTGGCAGCGAGTAATCAGGATCTAGAGTCGATGGTGGAGCAGGGCCAACTACGGCATGATTTTTATCATCGCTTAAATGTAGTGACGATTCGAGTACCTTCATTAAATGAGCGTCGCGGTGATATTCCTGCTTTAGTGGAACACTATGTGAGTGAATTTGCTGAGCGCTATAACCGAGACATCAAAGGGTTTGATGCAGCATCAATACAAAAGCTAAGTCTTGCTGACTGGAGTGGCAATGTCCGGGAATTACGCAATACGGTAGAGCGATGTGTCATTCTTGCGGATGAGTCCATTTTACATTGGCATGGTAAAACAGATGTGGAAAGTGAAGTGGGTTTATCTGCCGCAGTATTTTCAGAACAAGATTTTGTATCACTAGAAGCGTTAGAACAAGAATACATTAACCATGTTTTACGTTGTTTAAAAGGCAAAAAGACTAAAGCGGCACAAGTGCTAGGTATTGATAAAACAACTTTATGGCGTAAATTACGGCGTTACGAATCAAACCCTGAAACGGTA
>CAZPAE010000365.1:0-3856 GCA_964584455.1 uncultured Thioalkalispiraceae bacterium | reverse complement strand
GTGGTTGTAATAATGACTTCGCTAATACCCGCAAATCTGCTTGAAAGGTTAATAGTGGCAACGATGACTTAGGATGGAATAACTTTTTAATGTAACCGGATCTCAGCTGTGTGAGTTGGCCTTGAGTGATGTATTTGCTTTTATCAATATTGGCACTATAGCGATTAACCGGAATCCCTAAACCTAAAACACCTACGACCCTGGCATCATCGCATGACAACAATCCTGTTAAAGCACCACCGCATAAGCCACCTAAAAGAACCTTGTTTAATTGCAAGTGCTGCTCTATCCAATCAATAGCTGAAACAGTGTCATCGATATATCGACCAACTGCTACTGAACCATAATAATCTGCGACTAAGTCTAATTCGATTTCTCCTTCGGCATCACCTGAGCCATAAAAATCAAACCGGATTACGGGGTATCCCAACTTAACCAAAAAATCGGCCATTTTTATATAAAGCCGATGTGGCGCAACACGCATTTTTACACCGGGAGACAATAATACAATAGCGGTATCTTTTTTCTTAACCTTGTCATCAGGTAGATGCAACATGCCAAATAGCATATAGCCGGCTTTGTTTTTAAAACTAATAGGTTTAACGCTAGGCATTTAACAACTCATTTCTTGCAGGGTGACAGAAAATAAATTATTGGCACGAGCATAATATTGTTTTATCTCTCGCCAAAATGGCTCTTCTGCCGCATTAACAACATGGCATGCTGGTGATGTTTTACAAAATTCAAGTAAGCCTTTTTTAACTGGCTGGTCTGGCTTACCGACTTGTACAACTAAAATCGGTTTCTTCGCCCATGCAGATAAATCGTTAAATGCCATCTTGCCAATTTGTGTATAGAGCTCATGTGTTAGCTCATAGCCATCAAAATTAACAGGCACACCTGCCTCCATGTCGGCAACTAACGCTTCACGGTTTTTTGTTACTTTCCCATACACCGCTAGCTGTGTAGAAAGATTGCTACGCAAAATCTCTTGCATATATCTTGCCCCATCGAGTATAGGTTCCCACAAAATGAGTTTTTGTATTTTATCGTTATACTGTGCCGCTGCTAATGCTAGCGTTGCACCAAAACGCAAACCAAACAGCCCTACCTCGGAGAGTCCTTGTACTGTTGAGCTTAGATAGTCTATGGCAGCGTTGATATCATTCAACCAGTTATCTAGGACTACTTCCTCAAAGTATCCCTGACTATCACCACAGCCTTTCATATCAAAACGCAATACCGTATAACCCTGCTTAACTAGCTCTCTGGCAAAGCTGACATAAACACGGTGCGCCCACAGCTTCTCCTCAGCAAAAGGATGGCAAAACACAAACCCTTTCTGATTAGACTGCTCTGGCAAATGCAACATGCCAAACAAATCATAATCTTGGCTAGGGAAAAATAATGGTTGCTCTTTCATAACTCTCAGTATTGTTATAGTTATGTATTACTACGTTTAGTGGGATCCCATATCTCTTGGCGCTTACCTTGAAAATATTGTTTCCATGCCAGCACAATCGCGAAATTAGCTGAACAAAAAAACATAGGAATTTTGCCAAAAATTTTATTTTCTAAACCTGCTACCTTGAACCACGCACCGATAGCAGCCAAATAGAATAGGATTTGTAAAAGGAAAATGATAAAGTAAAAACTATTACTAATGAGTAACAAATTTGCCACAAAAGCGGTCAACATGAATAAGGGAACAAGCCAGCGTAATAATTTGTGTGAAATGAGAAAAAAAGCAAATGTCCCATATCGAAAAGGGTTTAGCAATTGACGTTTAAACCATAAGGTGGTGATTCCGCGAAGTAAGGTTCGAACCTTGCGTTGCAATTCATGCTGAGGATCACGGGTCGCTCGCATCATCCCAATTGGGTTCGGTCACTGCACGATATCCTTGCTCTACCGTATTTAATACGGACAGAAAATCAGGCGCTAAACCTTCAATGAACTCACTACACACCAGTCGACGCTGCGCATAAAACGAACCACTAGCCCCCACAATGGACCCCACTTGGGACTCCTGATTGCGTAAAAACAACTCATATTGGCCATATAGGCCTTCGCCACCTTCATCATCGGGAATATGGTCTTCGCCCGAGATACAGCCAATCTTCGGATCGCTAAAACGACGTACAATCTGTTTAATCGAATCGGGCTGAAGCATGATAGAGGAGTCAGAAAAGACAATGATGTCTGAACGTGCTTGGGCCAAGCCAACATTTAATGCATTGGCTTTACCTTTGCGCTCTAATACAGGAATAAACGTAATCTGGCCTTGCTTGGCCATTTCCTCGGCAATTTGGTTCGTGTTATCCGTAGAACCATCAGAAATAACGAAAATCGCCAGTTTGTCCTTGGGATAATCGATTTGTAGCGTATTCTGGATTTTCGTTTCCAGCACCGCTTGTTCGTTATAAGCGGGGATCAAAATAGTGACTGATGGTAGTGCGTCATCAGCAGGTATGGGTAAACTGTCTCCCTGTTTGCCCTGCCCCCACAATTTCAGCACCAATGGGTAGCCGAAATAGGTAAAGGCGATAAGAAGTAAGCTTAGCCAAAATATAACCAACATGATTGTTCCTGACAGCGAATTTCGACATGAATCGTTGTTTATTATTCACCGCCTTTGTATTTTGGCCACAAAACAACCAAAAATAAGACGATCATCCAATTTATAAAGGCTTATATCAATCGCCAGTAAGCTATTGAGCTACAAGCATAAACCAGCGCGCATTTTACCCTTTTCCTATGTCGGATTCAGCATATAAATCTTGAGTAACTAGGGAAATAACGACACAGTAAGTCTTCTTTTTGTATCCACTTCTGTTAGCCATAGTATGCTAAGATCTTGAAACATCAGCTGTTTAAATAGCTAAGAAAAACTGACATTGAGTCTCGATACCGTAACACCGACGTTGTATTTCCTTATCCCATGCAAAGTACAGAAAAACGCATTTTTTTTGCTCACCAGTCCGTTGGGGGTAATATTATTCAGGGTATAGAAGATATCATCGCCCAAAACCATATTCGTGATATCCAAATCCAAACCAAACCCTCACTATTTTCTGGGTTGGCCATTTATCATAAAAAAATCGGCCAAAATGCCGATCCACTCTCCAAGCTAACTGATTTTTCTGAGCAACTATTATCGTTGCCGCAACAAATGGATATCGCCTGTTTGAAATTTTGTTACGTAGACATAAAACATGATACAAAAATTGAACCGTTATTCGAACAGTATCAAGCCACGATGCGCACCATCCAACAAGCACAACCCACACTACGGATTCTGCATGTCACCACACCATTACGTAAAGAGCCTTCGGAACTTTCATATCGATTGCGTAAATGTTTAGGTCAAGTTTCTAATAAACTATTAGATAACCAAAAACGTAATCACTATAACCAATTGATGCGTCATCATTATGCAAACGAAGATATATTTGATCTAGCAAAGCTAGAGTCAACGCTACCGTCAGGCAAAGCTTGTTACACTAAATTAAAAGGTGAAAAGATATTTCAATTAGCACCTTGCTACACAGAAGATGGTGGTCACCTTAATTTACTTGGTTCGCAATACATCGCTGACCACTTTATTAAAAAATTACGTGCAATATAAATAAAAATATGACAGAGCAATATAACAACTGCAATATTACTTACCAAAAACCAGTGGATGACACTGCTTGGGATCAGTTTCTTTCCCAAAACAATCAAGCCTGTTTTTATCAATTATCAGGTTGGCTCAAAGTATGTCATGATCATTTTGGTCATCCTGTTTTTTATTTACGTGCAGAACAAGCCGGTGAAATCATTGGTGTATTTCCACTCGTACTAATGAACAGCA
>CAZPAE010000364.1:0-3864 GCA_964584455.1 uncultured Thioalkalispiraceae bacterium | reverse complement strand
AGTGCTTAACCCCAATGGCAACAATAGACGGGCCATCGTAGGGTAAATAGCCCGCTAGCATTTGGAATAGCACCACGCCAAGGCTGTAAATATCAGAGCGATGATCTACCGCAATACCTTTGGTTTGTTCCGGGCTCATATAATAAGGTGTACCAACAACCTTACCGGTGATGGTTAACCCTTTGTGCGCGTGTTGGCTACGGGCGATACCAAAATCCGTTAATACCGCACGGCCATCTTCATGAAGCAAAATATTTTCTGGTTTAATGTCGCGATGAATATAGCCTTTTTTGCCAGCATAATTTAGGGCTAGTGCCATTTGTTTAATAATGGCAATTTTTTGTTTTCGTGTTAATTGATCCCGCGCATCCCGTAAATGTTGGCCAGACACATACTCCATGGCAATGTAATGGCAACCCTGGTGTACACCCGCATCATAGATTGTGATGATGTTGGGGTGGTTCAGTTGGCTGATGATGCGAGCTTCATGTAGAAAGCGTTGCGTGAATTGTTCATCGGTATGGTCGGGGGCGAGAATTTTAAGAGCCACTTCACGGCCAATACTTTCTTGGACGGCCAAGTAGACAATAGCCATGCCGCCTTTACCCAGGACTCGTTTAATGTGGTATCCAGGTAGGCTGACTACTGGTGTAATGTCGTTGTTATTCGATTGTTCTGCGTTTTTTGTCATGTCGTATGACTTATGAGAATGCTTCTAAGGTTGTCGGCTAGTATTTAGCCAGTTCTAGGATCACTAACAATTTATTGTGCTGGGCGAGAACCCCATCACAGGTTAATTTTAGCCTGTTCTTATTGTGCAGTGGGATACTAATCAGAACTTTTCAGCCACCACTTGACAAAATAATCGACTAGACGATAATACTTGAGTGATTTACTAAGGTAAATCATCTAGCCAAGTGTATTAATATCCAGAAATTCAAGGAGTTAGCAATGGATTTACCTGAGCGAGATGGTGATGGCTATCTTACAGACATGAGTGTGTGGACACCTGAAATTGGGCGAGCAATGGCACAAGTGGATGACATTGATATCGATGACGATAAATGGGACCACATAGTCAAAGCCCGTGAATACTATGATGAGTTTGGTGTTGTGCCACCTATTCGTAAGTTTGCTAAGTATATCGGCGCAGACCAAAAAGAGATGTTTAAGATGTGGATGACGGGTCCAATGAAACCCATTACAAAGTATGGCGGACTACCTAAGCCAACTGGCTGTGTCTAATACAAGCGTCTTGATAAAATTAGGCTGTCCATTCGCGACAGCCTAATGACTTATACTTCTTAATTCCCCCCAACTCTCCTGTAGCAAACTTGGTTAAAATCTATCAAGTTGTTATGATGTGGCAAAAATATAATTAAACATTCCCATTAACATTAGGACAATAATATGCGTCGAATCCAGCTGATATCCGTTGGTATAGTTGGTTTGTTGATATCTTGTTGTACCTACGGTCAATCTGAGCAAGCACCAGCAATAAGTGCTAAGCAACTAGAGCAGTGTCAATCACAGCGTGCACAAGATGAGTATGCTCAAATTGATCTTTTGATTTCGCGTCAACAATTCACCAAAGCGCTAACATTAATACCGAAGCCTGATCTAAAAACGCCGTTGCTTGTGCATGCTCTTTTCGGACGAATTCAATATCTAAGGGCTTATCAAAAAGTACATACTTATCGTAGCAAACAACCTGATCAGGCATTGTTGGCAGTGGCAACAAAACATATTTTGCATGCTGCTAATAAGCAGCATCCTATGGCATTGTATGATAAAGCACGTTGGTTTTTGTCTGAGCAACAACATGAACAACGTATTGAGCTATTAACCGCGGCGGCGGAACAAGATTATGTCCCTGCCATGTTAGCGCTGGCCAAACAATCCTTTTTAACAGCACAAAATTCGGAACAGCGGCATCAGGCGCAAGTATTAGTACAACAAGCAGCCACAACAGATGGTAAAGCGAAAATACAATTGGCACGCTATTATTTGCATGATGATCCCTTGTTAAAGTCGATTACAGGTTATCCTTATGATCCGCCCAAGGCGATTGAGTTGCTCATCCAAGCGGTGCAAGTGTGTGAGCCAGAGGCAGCATATCGATTATCAAAAGCAGCACAAAAACAGATAGCACCAATAGTTTTACCTACGAATAAAGCAAGATATTGGTTAGAAGTGGCTGCCTTATTAGATTACATACCTGCTTATGGTGAGTTAGCCGCAGATTATCTTCAATCAGGAGAGCAGATCGAACAAGCAATCATGTGGGCTAAACGTGGCGCAGAACAAGACGATATTACTGCTTTAGTCACGCTGGCAGATATTTATTATAAAGGTAAGGGTGTTGAAAAGGACCACGAGAAGGCATTAGGTTTTTATGAGGCAGCACTTAATCTTGATCAGCATAATCGGTATGTGCAAAATCAATTAGGTATTATGTATTATAAAGGTGAAGGTGGGCAGGTTGATTTTCATCGCGCTGCATATTTATGTCGTGGGGCTGCGAATACAGGTCAAGCGGGGTGTCAGTACTATCTCGGTTTAATGTATGTCAATGGTGAAGGTGTTACACAAGATATTGCGCTGGGCATTGATTGGATGAAAAAATCTGCTGCCCAAGATTTTAGAACAGCGCAGAATTGGCTACGCGAAAATTGGTAAGGTACTATGTCGCAGTGGTATATGTATGTCCTACGTTGTAATGATGATAGCCTGTATACCGGCGTCACCACGGATTTACAACGACGTGTTGATGAACACAATCAGTGTAACACCAAAGGGGCGAACTATACTCGTGCTCGACGTCCGGTTCAGCTGATTTATTGGGAACCCTTTAGCAATCGTGCGCAGGCGCAACAACGAGAAGCAGCGGTGAAGAAGCTCAGTAAACAAAAAAAAGAAATACTGGTGAGTTAACGGAAGTTTGTAGATGGTTTTATTTTCTATTATTGAGTCGGCGGCGCATCCGACGTTTTCAAATTTATATAGCGAGTTAGGTTTCAAGGAGGTGCAATTTAGCTCGGTACGTAAAGCAATACAGGCACTAAAGCGGCAGCCACCTGACATTGTGCTAGCAGATTTTCTGTATGGTTATGGCAACAACTATGCCGGGGTGAATATTAGTAACCTGGATGTTTTTCTCTATAGCTTGGAAAAGTATGCACCGGATTGCCAGGTGATTGCCTTTTACGAAAAGTCAGAGCGAGAGTATATTACCCAGTTTGAAGCACTGTTCCCGAAAGTCACATGTCTGGTTTATCCCATCCAAGAGTCGCAGCTTAAATCTTTATTGAGTAAATGAGTTAGGCTGTTACCGAATTGGCCAATTCGGTAGGCTCAGGTTGGCTACTGCCATGAAAGATTTTGCAATTGTTTTAAATTCATTAACCCGCCTTTAAGACAACATCCGCTATACTGCCTATTCGTATCATTTGAATAAAAGTCGTTGCGATTCATTTTTAGGAGTTAGTATGCCAGTGGATATGACATTATATTTTGATGTATTCAAAGAGATGCAAGATCAAATCAACCGTATCACCTATGCAAAAAAAATCAGTGAAACTGAACGGTTAAAGCAGCTTGATCGATTGGAGCATGAATTAGCGCAAAAATTTGCTTGGGCACGACGCAGTATCTCAATGAGTGAGATGCGCTCAAATGAAGAAATAGCCTAATCCCCACCTGTTATTTCTTGTACCAATACCCATGGCGCGATGACCACTGCCCAGAATAAGGGGTCGTGTTGTTGCCAATGGATTGCGTGTTCGTCGGTAGCGCGAACTAAATGCTTTTGTTCGATGAGTGACTCAATTTGTGTTTTATTATCATCGGCTAGCTGAGCGGCAA
>CAZPAE010000363.1:0-3871 GCA_964584455.1 uncultured Thioalkalispiraceae bacterium | reverse complement strand
ATACCATTAAATTCGAGCATGATAAGTTATATGGTGATAACACCGATGGCATTGGCTTGGTTAATGATCTACAAGTTAATCACAAACTGAGTATTAGCGGTAAACGTCTTTTACTAATGGGTGCCGGTGGTGCTGCACGTGGTGTAATTGCACCGTTATTAGAAGCGCATCCGGAATTATTAGTTGTGGCAAACCGTACACCGGATAAAGCGGTTGCTTTAGCCCAACACTTTGGTGATATGGGTTTTATACAGGGCTGCGGTTATACCGATCTCGGTTCACTCCAATTTGATGTTGTGATTAATGCCACAGCCGCCAGCTTACAGGGTGAAGTGCCACCATTGCCCGATGACTTATTAGCAGAACAGGCCCTATGTTATGACATGATGTACGGTGCAAAGCCTACTGCCTTTATGGCGTGGGCAGCGGTGCATGGTGCCAGTGCCATTACCGATGGGCTAGGCATGTTAGTAGAGCAAGCAGCGGAGTCATTTTGTATTTGGCGTGGTGTGCGTCCGCATACTGAGCCGGTGATTCAAGCAATTCGTGAAGATTTAAATAGCCAAGCTTAATGGTTAAAGGTATCTAGCACGCACTGGGTGCTTTCGTTTGAACTAGTGGTGTTATATTGAGCCTGGCAAGCCAATAGACCGGTAAGGTTACGATCAATGTTATGGGCAAGCAGTTTGTTTTGTAATTGTTGTGTGCATAACTGAAATCGATACACGGGATAGATAACTGCGTTCAGCTGTGGATGCGCATACACTTCATCTAATATTTGATGCATATTAAATAGTAAGCGAGAGCTGTCGGCAGTTAATGGTGCCAGTTGCTGTTTTAATTGCGTCTTCGGTTTGTTTTTTTCACGTAGGCGTATTGCTGTACGCGCTGCTTGCATTTCTAAACCACAAGCTTCATTAATGTCATTAGCAGAACGTGGGCGTTGCTCTTGTTGTGCGCAACCTAATAACATAACCGTGAGTGATAATAGCGCGAAGTTAAGTGGTTTCGTTATCATCAAGACTAAACTCACCTTGTTCGTAACGATAAATAATATCACGTGCGACAGCTTCATCTTCTGCGCTGACCATCACCTGAATTAAATTAATCACTGGCAGTTCTCCTAAACCGCCTTGCAAATAATGCCCGGAGATATGGGCTTCAATATCATGTTGTGCAAGCAAGCCTTGGATTAAGTGTGCTTCGGTAGTGGAATTAGCGCTGAAGATATTAATTAGGTTCATGAATTGGGGCGATGTTTTTTGCTGTAATATATTAAGTATAGGCCAAGCAAAATGAATGGAATACTTAATAGGTGGCCAACGTTGAAGGGAATACCTAATATATAGTCTGCTTGTTCTTCTTTAATAAACTCAATAAGAAAACGAAAACTAAAGATACTGGTAAACATCACACCGGTTAATAGGCCATGTCCCCATTTAGGGGTGCCGCGCTTATATAAAAAGAAAAGTAGTAACAGAGTAAATAAATACGCGGCTGCTTCGTAAAGCTGAGCCGGATGCCGTGCTTGTATGCCCACACGTTCAAAGATTATACCAAAAGGGCTTTGGGTGACTGTGCCGAGGATTTCGGAGTTAAAGAAGTTACCGATTCGAATACACATACTACCAAACGCAATGGGCATGGTGAGTCGGTCTACAAAATACAAATAAGGATCGTTGGTGTGTTTTAAAAATAGATAGCAAGCGAATAACATGCCTGCTGTGCCGCCATGGCTCGCAAGCCCACCTTTCCAGACCATTAAGATCTCTAATGGATTTGCCAAATAATATTCGGGTTCGTAAAAAAGGCAATGTCCCAGCCGTGCCCCAATCACTGCACCGGCAAACATGTAATACAAAAGCCGGTCGAGTTGCCTGGTTTCTTTGCCTTCGCGCTGATAAATCCATTGCATGATGTAATAGCCAATGAAAAAACCGGCGGTAAACAGCAGGCCATACCAGCGTAATTGCAGTGGGCCTAATGTGAATAAGGTGGGGTCGATATTCCAAACAGGGTGTGACATGAACGATTAAGTGGTTGTGTTACAAAGAAATCAATAGTATCAGCATTGGGTTAATTATCCCACTATAGGCAAGGATATCCGGTTATATTTCATTATCTAATGAGTTGGAATCAGTGGTGCAGTGCATTACACTCTGCGGCTGATTTGATTAGCAAGGAGTGTGTCATGCGTAAATGGCAATGTGTGGTATGTGGGTTTGTTTATGATGAAGCCGTAGGTATGCCAGATGATGGAATCGCGCCGAGCACCAGTTGGGATGACATTCCAGATGATTGGCAATGCCCCGAATGTGGCGTATCAAAAGATGATTTTGAAATGCTGGAAGTTTAAGCTATTTGCCCGCCTAATCTTATGACTAACATTATTATTATTGGTACTGGCTTGGCAGGTTATAACCTGGCAAGAGAAATTCGTAAGCGAGATAAAACCGTCGGTTTACAATTGTTTAGCGAAGATGATGGGGCGTTTTATTCTAAGCCCATGTTATCCAACGCATTGGCCAAACAAAAGCAACCGGCTCAATTAGCCATGAAAAGTGCTGAACAAATGGCACAAGAGCTCAATGCAGATATTCGCAGTGATATTTCCATTACCCATATCGACCCGCAGGCTAAACAAATTCAAGCAAACGGTGAAACATTTAGTTATGACAAGCTAGTCTTAGCGGTGGGTGCCCGCCCTTTTGTGGCACCAGCTCAGGGTGATGCGGTTAATGCGGTGATGACGGTCAATAACTTAACCGACTATGCACAGTTTCGCACTGCCATTGAAGGTAAACGCCATGTGGCGATCATTGGCCCGGGCTTAATCGGTTGTGAGTTTGCGAACGATTTAGTGGCAGCGGATTATCAGGTAACGGTGATTGGCCCGGATAAAACCCCATTAGAGCAACTACTACCTGCACAAGCCGGTGAAGCATTGCAGCAAAAATTACAGCAACAAGGTGTGCAATGGAAATTAGGTTTAACGGTGGCACAGGTAAACCAACAAGCCGAGCAATATCAATTAACCTTAAGTGATGGCAGTGTTGTGCAAGCCGATGTGGTGTTATCGGCTATTGGCTTACGTGCTGATCTTACATTAGCCCAACAAGCCGGCTTGGCTTGTGAGCGTGGCATTGTGGTGGATCGCTATTTAACGACTAGTGATGCCAGTATCTTTGCACTGGGTGATTGTGCACAAGTTGACGGATTGGTTTTACCGTTTGTATTACCGTTGATGCAAAGTGCCCGTACTTTGGCCACCACATTAACCGGTGAGCAAACTGCAGTAAGTTATCCGCCAATGCCTGTTGTGATTAAGACACCGGCTTATCCCATTGTGGTCTCACCACCACCACGTGATGCACAAGGACAATGGCAGGTAGATGCGACGCAAGAGGGTGTAACAGCACGCTTCTTACACGATGATGCATTATTAGGGTTTGCACTGACCGGCACCGCAGTGAGTGAAAAGCAAGCCTTAACCAAGTTATTACCGGCGGTGTTAGCTGATGTATAAACTTAGAATAGCTCGATAAGAAATCATTAATTTAAACTATTTCAGTAAAATAATTTTGTTGCAAATATGCCGGGTTATATATGGTAAGCACGTAATACACTTTTATTTACATTACCTCTATTAAAAGACACTAGATCATTACAAATATTATTTGTATAATCCCACACACATGGAAGTTTTTTATTTTCTGAAGTATATAAGAATATAAATTTATAAGATTTTACTTCCCAACTATATAACTTATCTAGCACAAGGACGGGCTTATGATAAATGTCATCAGACAAGTTCTATTTTTTTCATTTATATTTTTCTAGCAAGTAATCAGTGTAATCGTTCTTGTAGTCA
>CAZPAE010000362.1:0-3876 GCA_964584455.1 uncultured Thioalkalispiraceae bacterium | reverse complement strand
ACCAGGACGAATATCACCACGCTCTTCTGCACAGCGGATCATATTCATGGCGGGCCTATCTTTCACAGAACCCGCTGGGTTATCCCCTTCGAGCTTGACCATAATCGTATTGCTGGTCTCGCCTGGTAAACGTTGTAAACGCACCAAGGGCGTATTGCCAATAAATGATTCAATTGTGGGTAAATTCATCTTGTCTTTGCGCTCGTCATCAAAATTGCCAGATAGCTAATGGTATGCGCAATGGCATACCCACCGCAACTTATCATTGTAGACAAGAAGACAACATCACTTAACTAGATATTAATTTGCGGCGACCATAGGGCGACTCGTATCGGCACACCATTCACTCCAAGAGCCCGGGTAAAGCTTCGAACCGGGTAACTTAACCAGCTCCATACAAAACAAATTGTTACATGCTGTAATACCCGAGCCACATTGATGAATCACATTATGCGGTTCCACGCCATTAATGAGATAGGTAAACTGTTTAGATAATTCTGATACCGATTTGAAGCGCCCATCCTCAATATGATTATTTTTGTAACAATGATTAATCGCATTAGGAATATGGCCAGCAATGGGATCTTGGTCATCGAATTTACCGGTATATCTATCTTTGGGTCTGGCATCAACCACTAGACGATGTTTCGTCTCTAGCTGTGATAATACATCATTCGCATCCACCCACTGGTCATCGTTGGCAACATAGTCTGTTGCCGTCACAATGTTGTGCTTATACTCTTGTACTGCTGTTGAACTTAAACCAACATTGCTTTGCCAAAAACTATATCCACCATCAAGCAAATAAACATGGCGGATGCCAAACCAGCTTAGCATCCACCATAATCTTGCCGAGTAAATATTATATTTCGCATCGTAGAGTACGATCGTATCCGCTTCATATACACCTAATTGTGCTAACAAGTGATCGAATTGCTTTTTATCAGGTAATGGATGTCGACCATTCTCACCTGTAGCTATAGCAGACAAATCATGCTTGACATGGACATGATATGCCCCAGGAATATGGCCGGTTTTGTACTGTTCAAAACCAGCGTCAATATTATAAGGATCATATCGACAATCAATAATGACCAAACCTGGATCGTATAGAATCTCAACCAATTGTTTTACTTCAATTAATGCAGCTTGCATAATACGGTACACCTACTTAATAACGATAAATTTATAAATACTCTAATACTTCAGATTCTAGCTGATCATAACTATATGACCCAGCTTGCATCCGATGCACCTCTTGCCCTTTCTCGTCGAGTAATAGCAGTGTAGGAATACTCATTACACCATATTTTCTCGCCACCTCAGGCGTCATATCAATATTAATTTTTTGTAATTGCACTTTTTCCTTAAGTTTATCATTTAGCTTAGCTAACTGAGGATCTAACATCCGACATGGATGACACCAAGGTGCAGCAAAATCAACTAACACCGGGGTTTTAGTCTCTTGTAAACACGCCTCAAACTCAGATGCGCTGACTGCTTTTAGTTTCTTTGTACTCTCTGTATTGTTCATAACACTATCCTTGCTAAATTTAATCATTAATGTACTTGGTGCTCTTCTTACTCATCACATCATTAGGTTAATAAATACCCCAATGCCAAGACCGTAAAAGGTATGTGATACTAGACTTGTTAATACGGGTTTCGCTTCTTTGGGCGCACGTGTCCCAAAAAAACCAACACCGAAAGAGGGATAAACAATGAACCAAGGAAATACCGAGGTTAATAGACCAAAAATCATCGTATACATTAAATGATCTTGTGGGATAGGGATTTGAAACAGCAATAAACCTATCGGGTACAACACGGCAACCAATGCACCAGTTAAATAATGAAAAATCCAACCTGCCTTGGTTTCGCTATCGAAAGCCTCAGCATGATGTATATCTTCATAAACAAAGCGTCCTTTTAACATCCCTAGGGACCACCTACCCAAGAGATCCATTTTGACACCACCAATCAAGTGTAATTTATGTCCGTAGTACTTCACCACATCCATAGCCAAAGTACCGACTAAACCACCAATCATTGCGTACGTTATAAATTCACTGTACATAACTATGCACCTCGTCAATATATTATTTATTTGGAAAATTATAAGAAGACAAACCGACCGCCCATGATGAACATAATCATCGCCATAATGCTTAACAACATGTTGTGTTTAATCTTAATTGCGACACGTACACCTAAAGGCGTCGCAATAAATGCTGTTGGCACTAAAATGGCTAACGCAGGGAGATAAACCCAACCCAGGTTCAATGCACCAATGGCATCTGTATTGGTCGGATTTTTCGTTGCGTAAATGATGAAGCTATAAACCGATATCACTAGCGTGGCAGCAATAGCAGTAGCGAGTGCTCGTTTGATATCTGATTTAAATAGCAATGCAATAGAAGGGGCTAGGATACCGCCGCCACCAATACCAAAGATGGCAACAAGAAACCCCACACAAGCACTGATAATAGCTAAAACAAATTGATTTAGACCACTATAGGTTGGTGACTTGCCTTCATGTCGTTTTCCCCAACCACGGAGCTTTGAGAACACCAAAAAAATCCCTAAGCACCACGTGAATATCCCAAAACCAATTCGAACTAATTTGTCATCGGTTTTCAATAAGGTATCAACCCCTATCATAATGCCTAAAAACGACGACAAACTAATGATGACCAACAACCTATAATCAATCATTTTCTTGCGAAAATATGCAACACTTGCAGTACTGCTTGAGACAACAATAAATGCAATGCTGGTTGCAACGGCCATCGTAAACGAAGTGTGGGAGTCAACACCGGATAAAACTAATGCTTGGTAGATAGCCGGCACAATAATAAATGCACCGCCCAAACTTACCATGCCCGTTAAGAATCCAGCCGCTAACCCACTAATACCAATAATCACTAAACCTGTGACGTCAATCATTATTATTCTCCCCTTATCTACTTCAGACGTGATTATCAGGCACAGAAGTACATACGACTCGCACAAGCTATCGTAAGCCTTAGCCATCACGGCTAAAGTAGACCGGAACTTAAAAAGATAATGGATCTACAAGAAATGAATTCCCTTTCATTTCCTGTAATCGCGAAGCATAGGCTAGGTACAACCTTCCGTTTCTATGCTCACAGAGGTATTAACATCACCAACGATGTTATACATGTTATCCATAGCTGCCCTGGCTCTCTGCAATACGTCTTCGTCAATAAGAATCTCTTTACCACCACTTTCTTCACCTTCGCCTTGCATAATCGAAAGCGTGTTATTTAGATTAATCGACTTCATATATGGACATAGCGCACAGGTACCTATGAACTTTTTATCTTTGTGTTTAACTCGTAATGTATCGGCTAAACCACACTCTGTGACAATGAAGAATTCATTAACCTCTGGATGATCTTCAACATACCTCATCATTGCCGCTGTACCACCATGCATATGTCCATGCGCAATAGACTCAGGGTCGCACTCTGAATGCAATAGCACATGTGCCTCAGGGTTAAGCTTTCTGAAGTGTTGAATTCGTTCAGCAGTATATTCTTCATGCACAATACATCTGCCGTCCCAGAATACAATGTCCTTATCGGGGAATTCCTCTTGTAGATTGATAGCAATGGAACGATCAGGATAAAACAAGATCTGCGTGTTTGGCAGCCTTGCAATAAGTTCTCGAACATTGCCAGATGTGACGACATAATCAGACTCAGCTTTTACCTCTGCTGAAGAATTGATATATGCCACAGCGGGAACGCCTGGGTATTGCTCACGCAACTTTCTAAGTTGCATCGCATCAATGCCATCTGCAATAGAACACCCAGCTTCTAAGTTAGGCGACAATACCGTTGCATCCGGCCT
>CAZPAE010000361.1:0-3879 GCA_964584455.1 uncultured Thioalkalispiraceae bacterium | reverse complement strand
TGTGGCTAGGGGAGTCGCAAACCCATAACTAGCGTTGTCAGAGCCCAATACCTCATAGCCTAATTTGAATGTTATACCATTGATGACACTACCACCTTCAAGAAATAAATAGTCGGCATCAAACTTTGTGGCACCACTTTCTGATTCCTGCGAAGCATATTCTACGGTATATAAGAATTTGGCACTGCCACTCATTCGGTTGCCCGTTAAGCGCAGTCCATAAGTATCAAGCGCATTGTCAGTATTATTATCTATTTCAAGTAGGTAAGCATAGCCACTGATTTTACCAAATGGTGTTTTATAACCTATGTTCAACAATGTATCCTTTGCATCAAGGTCGGCTGCTTCGGCGAACAAGCGGTTCCGCTTTGTGATATAAACGAGATTCATTGATAAATCTTGCATGGGAACAAGTTTAATATTAATGCCATCAAACGTTTGTCTATCTTGTCGCCAGCCAACGTGGCCAACAAAGCGTTGATTATCCAAAGCAACAACTTGTCGACCCAGTTTAATCGTTGTTGAGTCACCTTTATATTGAATAAAGCCTTGATCTACTTCAGTAACCTCTGGGTCAGCGATAACAGAATAAACGCCGGGTTTAAAGCCAGTAGGGCCAACCGAGTAGTCATCTATACCACCGACGACACGCACATCTTCCATTTCGATGAGTGCAGAGAAACCCTTGTAAGTGCCTGTGGTATAGCCTAAGCGGGTTCGAAGTGTAAGCGACTTAGCATCATCTAACGTGTTACTTTGTTCTACTGTTTCATATCGCAATCGCAAATCTGCACTGGCTTTACCATTTTTTAGTGCATCAGTAAAACTATCAGCTAAAGTGACATGACTATATGTCATTAATACGGCTAGGCTCGTCACTAAATATTGTTTCATGGTTATTGCTCCCGGTTATATTTTATAAATATACGAGTAGAGCAATTACCATACCAAGAGTGGTTTGAAGTCTGATTGTGCTGTTTTTATATAGTGTAGTGCGATGAAAATTGTTTTCGTACTATCTTGTTGCATGATTGTGTGGCGTTACTGTGCAGTGCACCAAGATGTATAGAAGTGATTGCACTGAAAAGAAGAATAGGATGATAAAATTTAGTGCGGATTAACGCCAGTTAGCTTTATGGTGGTAGGCTTTGATGCGACGTAACGGTGAAAGTTAGCTTGTGAATGTTATACATTGTAGGCAATGCTGAGATTGTCGACATTGATGCAGGTATCAAGATAATGCGGAACGCCATTGTCCACTTTTAAATGCGGATAGTAGTAATTTTGCTCGGCCTTCTTCAAGTTCCAAATAAGATTTTCCTTGTGTGAAAAAGTCATTTAGCCCTGGAATACTGGCGAGATCTTTTTGGCTGATTTTGGGGTAGCCCATTGTCCATTTTTCGAATGCACGTTCTTCAATAGGCTCAACAATGAGTTTTAGCAGGTTGTTATGACGGGGATCTTTTTCAATTTTATCATATAGTGTATCAACTACTTTGCGATCACCTTCGAGGACCTGGAAAAAAGAACCCGCATGATAGAGTAGTATGCCGGTAACATCGATTTTATTATTGTTATTTCTGCTTTGATCTAAAATGGTTTGCAAACCATCTTCATCCAAATTAGGGTCGTTTGAAGCGCTACAATAGATGCAATGCACTAATTCCATTTTATCCTCGCTTTCTATATGGTTTGTATGTCAGTTTGATTTTTATTCGTCATGAAAGTGATGTTTTTTATCAAAACATAGTATAGCTTTATTCTTCTAGGTTTCCTGTGGGTGACAGTTTGGCAAGACATCTTTGTTGATGTCGTAGTGTTTTGAGTTGCTAGATACTCAGATATATAAGTGTGCTCATGATAAAACAAAATATCCATTGGCCTAGAACCAGAATTTGTTTCGGCTTATTTTTTGATAGCAGGACGATAGCAAGCCAAACAATACTACAGATCAGAAAATATAAACTCAGCAGTGATAGTAGTTCCGTGCGTATGTTTGATAATAAGGAGGTTGTTGAAAATAAAAATAATAACAACGAAGATAATAATAAGTCGATGCTCACCCAATGCCAGCCAGCTCTGGTTTGTATCCAGGTTTCCTGTGTTTTTTCATTGCTATCGTTATTGGGGCGTAATAGTCTGAATTCTTTGTCACCGACAAAAGCGTGAGCGAAAAAAGCAATGAGTCCTAGAATGGCAGCAATAAAGAGTAAGGGGTCCATTATATTTCGAACCAAAACTCTATTTCATCAGTATCTACCTTAAATTCAGCTGCATGTTCAGCATGCGCGGGTACATGATACCAATCCCCGGTTTGATAGCGGGTTGTATTGCCATTCATCGTTAAAATAAGCTCACCCCGGGTGATAACACCATAGTTATCTGTGTCATGACTATGGGGTGGAATTGTCGTGCCGGCAGGGTAAGAAGCAAATAACACATCACTATTTTTTGCTTCTAATTTGTAAGCATCAAAGCGACCGTCGTATAGGGGTAATTGTTTAATTTTATCAGGGTATTGTCCTGGCATGTCACGTCCTCATTGTGGGGGGAATTTGTATTCACGTTTCACTTCAGTAATTTGTATACGGTATGATTGATACCACTTTGAGCGGCCTAATGTTTGTGCCACCAGATGCTCAGCATCATTCTTCCATTGTTGAATATCGTGTTCGTTATGCCAGTAGGAAATACTGATCTCTTTAGCACCTTCAGTAACACTGATGAAATCAATACAATGGTATTTTTCAAAGGCCCGGGTTCGCATTTTTTCAGCAAGATTTATATATTCATCATCTAATTTTGATATATCAGCGCTAAAGATCACAGCAAACATGGTAATCCTACTATTAGTTTAGTGGCTGTCATCTTCATGACTAGCTGGCTCATATGCCAATATATCCCCAGGTTGGCAGTCAAGTTCTTTACAAATGGCATCTAATGTTGTGAAGCGCATGGCCTTGGCCTTACCGGTTTTTAAAATAGAAAGGTTTTGTTCTGTGATACCAATACGACGAGCAAGTTCATTAGATTTTAGCTTGCGTTTTGCCAACATAACATCGAGATTAATAATGATCGGCATAGCTGTACTTACACTGTGTACGCTTGTTCATCTTCAAGCTTAGTGGCTTCGCGCATTATCCAGGAAATGAAAACCACGATGGCACCAATAATCAATATTAACGGCTCGAGTATACCGAATTGGATAGTGATAGCACGCATACCAGGTGGGTTTTCAAAGGTTAATGCCAAACTCAGTAACGGAATATAGATGATGTGGGCAATGACCCAAGCAATGAGGCTATAACCTAGACGTTTAAAACATTGTGCATTTTCTTTAGCAAAAACGATCCCTTGTTCATACAGGCGGAATAGGTTTCTTAGGGTGATAAGGTTATAAAGTGTAATCGACATAGGCAGTAAACTGGCGATACCGGCAAGTAATAAGCTGGTTGTCGATAAAGGGCTATAGAGGGTAATGGGTAAGTCCATTTTTCCTTGGGTGAGCTCGTCAAAAAATACCCAAAATAGGATTGTTGCTATAGGGGTGCTAATAATGAGTACATTAAATAGCCAGCGAAACCGGCGGCTAACGCGTTGAATACGGAGCAAGTTAGGATTTGGCATGGGTATTCTCCAGTCTGAGTTGGTGAGTACCAGTATAAGATCAAAAATTATCGTTTTACAATCATTTTTTATTCTTTAAGGGTAATTTCTGTATAGAGGGTACGATTGGGTGAATGGTAGAGGTGCCTAGTGGTGGCCGTTGGATTTGGACTTTTCCTTATCGGCATACATATTCTTATCTGCTTTGCGTAACAGCGCTTCGGGTTGTATGGAATCATTGGGTCCAGGGTCTGCAATGCCAATACGGAGTAA
>CAZPAE010000360.1:0-3897 GCA_964584455.1 uncultured Thioalkalispiraceae bacterium | reverse complement strand
ACAAATTTTTCTTTTGCCGGTAACACTAGGCTGGTGAGGCCACCTTTTTGATAAGCGTCGATAGCTTGAGTATGAAACTCCGGTGCCAGTGGTGAAGTAGGGTAACGCTGCACATAAGCCATATACGTATCGGCAGCATCTTTGGTACGTTCTTTTACCATATGCAGTTGACCTAAGCTTAAGTAGATCAACGGTTCATAAGGTTTGGCGCCGTGCTGGGTAAAGTAATCGGTAATCGTATATTCACCATGTTGGTAAGCAAAACTCAAACTAATCGCCCGTAAGGTATCGACTATTAATTCTCGCTCAGCACCGACCAGGTTATTAATGGTACCGTCTAGTTTCAGCATACCTTGCTGTTGTTTTCGATCCATCACCACAAAGAAGGCATTGAGTGCTGCTTTGTAGTTGTTCTTTTTAAATTTTGTCCAACCATATTTATAGGTCGCTTTTTCATAGAACAGCGAGTCAGGGTTGTTGTTGATAATCGAGGCATAGGCTTGTTCTGCACTATTGTAACGTTTCAGCAAGAACATCATTTCGCCACGACGAAACTGTACTTCATCCTTATACTTGGAGTTAGGATAGAAGTGGGTCATGCGATCCAGGATTTCTAAAGATTTTTTCGGCTCGCCATTGAGCTCATAGGCTTTGGCTAACTGATACAAGATTTGATCGTTGTTTGGATGATTAGGATGCGTTTCAAGATACGTGGTATATAAGCGAATCGAGGCTTGAGTATCTTTTTGCCCTTCGTCGTCAAGGGTTTCATCTTCCGAAAGCTTTTTCTCACCCATTTTCAGTTGTAAGTCAGCTAGGCGACGCAATGCCTGACTATACATTTGATAATCTGTGGTAATGGATAGAAACTCTTGGTAATACTTGCGTGCCGTATCTTCATCGATCTGAACTTCACCTTTCGGCTCTTTCAGATCAATGCTGCGTGATTCGATACTGCTTATTGTCCGTAACGGATCATCATTGCTAGAACATGCCGCCAGACCAAGACATAGGCTAATGCCAATAAGGTGTCTACTCTTCATTGTCGACCCCCTGTTTATCTTTGTCTACGATAAGGGTGTCATACAGGCGGGCAATACCAAACCGTGCTCTAACATGATAATTTTCTAATGCCTGGCGTCGCTTTGTTAAGCCGTTTAAGGCCATTTGTTGAATGGCGTTTTCTTGTTGGGTAATCGCGACATTTAATCGGCCTAATAAGGTATTGATACGTTGTCGGGCAATGCTGATTTTGACATCGTAACCTTCAAAAAACTTCGGTGCATTATTCGCAGTTTTGACTAATGAAGTTTTGGCCTTGGTGGTTTTATCCAGGGCACGATTAAGTTGCTTTAGGTTGTTCTTTGCTTGCCAGAGCCGGGGGATAAATTCGCTTTGTAATTTGAAGTATAAAATGCCATGTAGTAGTTGGTATTTTTCTTGTTCTTCACTCACATCTTGTGTTTGGCTAAGTTTAGCCAATTTTTGTTTTACATCTTCTAGGGTTTCCACCAGTTCTAGTTCATCTTCGGTAACTAAGGCAAAACCATCGTTCTCTTGTTCGATGCGAGTTATCTCGGCTGCGAGCGTATCGCGCTTTTGTTGCATCTGGGTGAGTTCTTTGAGCCGTTCATCATTGGCCACTTGTGGTAGCTTAGTGTAGTAAGCCTTACGTCGTTCATTGAGCATCAGGTCGTAGGCGGGTAATTGGCCTTGCCATTTTTCTAATACATAACGTAAATGAATTAAGCTTTGGTAATTTTTATAGACTTGTTGAAATGTATTAGTTGCCATCATTTGGTTTAAATAGGGTGCCGTGATGGATTTAGGTAAACCAAAACTATTTAATGGCAATGAGGTTTCATCATCAAAGTTAGCCGGGCGCATGGCTTCAATGAGCTCACCTTTTCGTACCGCTGCCATGACTTCCTCAAGTTGCACTATTTCAGCGCTATAAGCATCAATGGCTTTTTGGTAATGGCGCATGGCCAGTTGTTTCTTGTCTAGCTTCTCAATAGTGAAGGGGATAGCAATAAACGATTCTTGTACTGTGGTATCCAGTGCTTTACGGGTTTGTAATTCTAGCCAAGGGCTTAAGGCGGCTTCATATTGCTCTTTGTTAGTGAGTGCCCAACCGAGCCCGAGTAGGGCTTTATTGGATAAGGGGCCATATAAGCGTACCCGTTGAAAGTAGTCGATCGCTTCATCCGCTTGGTTATTGCGCATGTAGGAAAAACCCAAGGCCAGATTGGCTTTGTCTCGCAGTGCGTTAAGCTCATGACTAATGCTGGCCGGTTTGAGATCGCTCACATCATCTAAGTAATCAATCCCTTCTTCCAGTTGCCCGGCTTTGACCAGTGCCACGCCGAGATTGAATTTGGCATAGGCCTCCCATTCAGAATCACCGTCGAAGTCACGCAGGACTTCAATCGCCTTGCTGTAGTTACCTTGTTTCATGTAGACGTTGGCTAATAGATGTAAGCGTTCTGCTTCCCGATCTTCCGGTAAGGTATCTTTAATAACAGACAAGGCCTGTTCAGCTTGGGGAATTTGATTATTTAGGTAACGTATTTTGGCTATGTAATACCAGGCACGGTCATGGGTTGTGGGTAAGGTTTCGCTGGACAACAGTGCGTCAAATAAGCGACTTGCTTCATTATGCATACCATAGGCAAGATATAAGCCGCCTAACAATAGCTCAGGATCTTCACCTTGTATTTTGATCGGCTCTTTTTCCTCAGCAACCATGAGATCGGTAATCGCCGAGAAGTATTTTTTTTGAAAGTAGTGGTAGAGGGTTTCGCCATAGCGTAGATCATAGATTTCTGTCGGCTCCATTTCTGAGCTAGATGCAGACCATGGCATCACGATGGCGATAACCAAAGCCAATGAGCGTAAACCAGACATAATTGATGTGCGCAACAACATGCTAACCTGAGCCGCTTATTCTGCTTCCCAAACCTTTACTTTAAATTCAGGCTGGTACTTGGCTTCACTGTCACTGATTTTAAGTTCAACGAATTGCGGTTCGGTGCCCTTGGTGACTTTAATCGTAGTGGCACGTTTGTAGTCTCGTGATTTGGGGCCTTTACCAATAAAGAAGGCAACTAGTTCATGTTCGCCAGAGGTGAGGTTACCGGTATAAAAGCGATGTACACCGCCACGCTTCAGTGCGGTGACTTCACGTTCGGTATAAAGATGGTTACCCACGATGTTGTCGTTCAGTTTGAGTTGTACAGAGTCCAGCTCAAATGTGATGCCCACATCCATCGATACAAACACGGTAAATTGTGTGTTGGCCGGAAACAATAAATCTTCTTCTAATAAAAAGAGATCGCGGTTGAGATCTAACACTTCTTTTTTGAGATCTTGTATCTGGCTATCTAATGTTGTGACGGTTTCTTGTGGCGCTGCTTCTGGGGTTGCCGTTTCTTCGGCTTGGGCGAACCCGGCGATAACAATACAGCTCATCATGACGACATGACGCAGCGACAGTGTGAAAAAAGACCCCATTGATGAAAACTCCTAGCTGAAGGTACCTACTATTTTAGATGAAATATCAATTGCTTGTGTGGCCTTAATAATATTGAGGATCAGGCTAACAATACAGTACAGAGTCGACTGTTTGACGATTCGGTCACAAAACGCTCAGTTATTTTTGAGTGGGTTCTGCGCGCGAAGGCGGCATGAGTCCTGAGCTGTACTGAATTTTTCCTTTTGCATCGATAATCACTGCATCGATATCGGGCAGTTGCTCAATTAACCTAAGTCCTGCTTGCGGACCAAGAACAAAAATCATGGTGGAGAGGCCATCTGTGGTGGTGGCATCGGGACCGAGTATGGTCACACTGCGTGTGCTGGCGACCGATTTACCGGTTTGGGGGCTAATAATATGAT
>CAZPAE010000359.1:0-3907 GCA_964584455.1 uncultured Thioalkalispiraceae bacterium | reverse complement strand
AGGTCGATAAATCACGCTCTTTGAGCTTTTCTTGCTGGTCTTTGTAGGTTGGCACCCGCTCAAGCCAACCTAATGGGGTAATCATGGACAGTAACAGATGCAGCTCCGCATGCTCGGGCACACTGGATTGAATAAATAGTGTCGCTGAACCTGGGTTAACCCCTACCGCCAACCAATCAATCACCATGTCCCAGACGCTGTCCTCTAAAACAGCCACATCTTCATAGTGGGTGGTCAACGCATGCCAGTCTGCAACGAAAAAGAAGCAATCATATTCATGCTGTAATTTTACCCAGTTTTTTAAAACACCGTGATGATGGCCTAGGTGTAAAGCGCCGGTGGGTCGCATGCCAGATAGCACACGTTGTTGCTGATTCGCTAAACTCAAAATGTATTCCTAAGTGATTGTATTTCTATTGCAGGGGATTATACCGAACCGTACCGACATTAGCCTATACCGCCTCGAAGGGACTGGGATCACCGCAACCAATTCGAACAATACGGGGCTGGTGCTCGGTTAGATCTACCACGGTGGTGGGATCAATCCCACAATGACCACCCTCAATGACCAAATCCACATCATGCTCTAGTGTGGCGCGTATCTCATCCGGTTCAGTCATGGGCAAAGATTGCTCGGGCAGAATAAGCGTAGTGGAAATCAAAGGTTCTCGAAGTGCTTCTAATAAGGCATGGGTAATTTTATGGTCAGGTATACGAATACCAATAGTACGGCGTTTGGGATGCAATAAACGACGCGGTACTTCCCGCGTCGCTTTTAAAATAAATGTATAGGCCCCTGGTGTGTATGCATTCAAAAACCGGTATACCGCATTATCAACATTCGCATAAACGGCAATTTCTGATAAATCACGACATACCAAGGTGAAGTTATGTTTGTCATCCACGCGGCGAATACGCCGAATGCGATCTAATGCTTTTTTGTCACCAAGATGACAACCTAAGGCATAAGCCGAATCGGTGGGATACACCACTACAGCGCCCTGCTGAATCATTTCAACCGATTTATTGATCAAACGCGACTGTGGATTATCCGGATGGATGTGAAAATATTGGCTCATAAGAAGAAGGGATTAGCTTAATGCCGCATACCAATCAGAATGAGTCCAAACCGGTCGGCAAGATTCTGGTAATTCAGGTAAACGTTGTGGATCAGCATAGACTTTATCTGGCCCGTGATAGTCAGAACCACGCGAAGCATAAAGACCAAAATAATCCGCTAAATCGGCAAAACGCTGGATATCACTTTGATTATGTGAACTGGACACTACTTCAATCCCCACACCACCATAATCACGAAACGCCGCTAATAAATGACGTAACCGACTCGCCGATAATCGATACCGAGCAGGATGGGCAATCACCGCTAGCCCATTGGCGTTACGAATCCACTGTACCGCATCGCTCAAACTTGCCCATTCACCAGGAACATAACCGGGTTTGTTATGGACTAGAAACTTCTTAAACACTTGCTTCAGATTATTGGCATAACCGTGCTCAACTAAAAACTGGGCAAAATGGGTACGACTAATAATCTCGCCCTTAGCATAGACTTTTGCTGCCTCTAATGCGCCGCTGATTCCCGCTTTTTGCAAGCGTCGATCAATCTCTTCGGCGCGCCAGCCCCGAAATGCCTGTAGCTTTTGTAAACCTTGCTGTAGCGCTTCATTGTTCGGGTCAATATGTAGGCCAACCACATGAATAGTCTGGTGAGCCCATGTGACCGAAATTTCAATGCCCGGCACTAATTGAATATCGTGCTCTGATGCGGCGTTCGCGGCTTCATCCAATCCATTGGTAATATCATGATCGGTGACAGCAAGTACATGGATACCACAACTCTGCGCATAAGCAACAAGCTCTGTTGGCGATAAACTGCCATCGGACGCTGTGGTATGGGAATGTAAATCGTAATTCTGCATGGGAACCTAACTCAGTAAAACCTTGTCAACCTGTCTTTGGCTTAGTCAGTATGTTAAATTGAGAGGCTAACAGGACGATATTGATGGACACGACGCATCCAACCACAATATTCTTTGCCCCCCAGAACAAGACTATGCGCGCATTATGCGAAAAAGCAATGCCTTGTCTAGTCGATCATTTCTCAAAAATACCACAAACTGATGCTGCGACACCAACTGAATTAGCCACCAGTTTGTCACAATTTTTTGACATTTTAGGTGCCGTCGACAATTGCAAGCAAAACATCGCCTCAACAGAAGATATGCCTGATATGGCTAATCACGGCTTACATTTGATTGATGAACTCAACAAATGGGCTGCTGAACTCCAATGTCATGATGCATCAGATGCCTTCAAACAATTAACTATCGCCTTAGCGGTTTGGGCAACAGAGCACAATTTTCTACTTTCACATATTCATACACTGGTTGAAGCCATATCACAGCAAGCCAACCAAACGCAGGACACACAATTCCTGTCAAAACTCAGTGATATTAGCGACAGCATTATCAGCGCCATCGCGCCGAATATCACCGAGGATGCGGATAAATCAGCGCCCGAACGGCCATGGCGTGTATTAAACCTAAATCATGGTATTATCACCACTCGTTCGCTCGATACCAAACGCATGGAATTGGCGTTTGAGCGATTACTTTATCGATTACCTGATGATGCGGCCCATTTCTTTGCCGAAGGTATGAAACAAATGGATATAATAGATTATCCGGAAAATGTACGCGAAGTAATAAAAAATTATTACCAACTCACGAACCAACCCACACTACAATAAGATATCGCTATGAAGTTTCTATTTGATTTTTTCCCCGTCGTGTTTTTCTACATTGCTTATAACGTTGGCAAGAAGTATACCGGCGAAGTTGAAAGTATGATTATTGCTACCGTAATCCTCATGATCGGTACTATTATACAAGTCGGTTTTAATTGGTTCCGTCATCGCAAAATAGAAAAAATGCATATCGCGGTGCTGGTGATGGCTTTAGTCTTTGGCGGTGCCACCATTTATTTCCGAGAGCCTGCTTATCTTATCTGGAAAGTCACTTTAGCTAATTGGTTATTTGGCATTGTATTTTTAGCAAGCCACTTTATTGGTGACACACCACTGGTAAAACGCATGATGCAAAATGCGATTGAGCTACCTGAGATAGTCTGGCAGCGTCTGAGTTATATGTGGATTGGTTTTTTCTTTGCTTTGGGGCTAATCAATTTATTTGTCGCCGAAACAGTCGACTTTGATACCTGGGTTGATTTTAAATTGTTTGGCCTACTCGGTCTCACGATTGTTTTTGTTGTCGTACAATCCGTCTATTTGGCCCGTCATATTAAAGAAGTGAAGGAAAGTTAATGCTCTATGCCATTATTGCCACGGACCAACCTGGCACACTAGAACAACGCTTAGCTGTTCGCCCAGATCACGTTGCCCGACTCAAAGCATTACAAGAACAAGGCAGGCTCGTTCTGGCCGGCCCGTGCCCTGCTATTGATAGCCCCGACCCAGGCCCTGCCGGTTTTACCGGTTCATTGATCGTTGCTGAGTTCGACTCACTGGCCAGCGCACAAACATGGGCAGATCAAGATCCCTATATTACTAACGGCGTATATCAGCATGTTGATATCCGTCCTTTCAAACAAGTATTACCTTAATCTTATGTTCATTTAGGAACCTATTATGAAAAAATTAATGCATCCCCTGTTATTGATACTGACGCTTAGCATTACACCATCCCTCGTTTTAGCGGATGAAGTAGTGGCCACCGTGAACGGCAAGAAAATTATGCAATCTGAGCTTGATGAGTTTATTAGCAATGCGCAGAAAGTCACTGGCAAACCCATTAAAGATAAGCGTGCCGCGTTAGTGAGCTTAATCGACAAAGAAATCATGTATGACGCTGCGCTAAAAAAAGGTTAC
>CAZPAE010000358.1:1804-3912 GCA_964584455.1 uncultured Thioalkalispiraceae bacterium | reverse complement strand
CCCCATGACGCACTCGCCATGTAATCGAATCTTGTGGAACAGGGTGTCTTCCAAGACACGTGCTGGTATGCCATGTCTGGGTTGCACTGAGCCTGAATTCCCGTTCTTTGATCTTGCACCAGGCACGGTATTCAAAACCCAGACTGTTATGGGCGTACCCAAGGATTTGCCCGCAGGCGTGGACAAGAAGGGTTACATCAAGCTCACCGGCGCAGCAAAAGCTGCTATGCCAGCGTGGGCAGAACAAGATATTTTTGTGGTTTAAGGGGAGTAAAACATGTCAGCACAAGTACAAACACTGGATATTTCGCCTGTCGGTCGCGTTGACGGCGACCTTGATGTGCGAGTCGATATCGAAAACGGCGTTGTTACCAATGCCTGGACCTCTGCGGAATTATTCAGAGGATTTGAAATTATCTTACGCGACAAGGATCCGCAAGCAGGCCTTGTTGTGACACCTCGCGCCTGTGGCATCTGTGGCGCATCACACCTGACCTGTGCTGCCTGGGCGCTGGATACGGCATGGGGAACCGAGGTGCCGCGTAATGCTATTATTGCCCGTAACCTGGGGCAGTTGGCTGAAAGTCTGCAAAGTTTGCCGCGTCACCATTACGGTCTGTTTATGATCGATATGGTGAATAAAAACTACAAGAACAGCCAGTATTATGAGGAGGCAGTCAAGCGCTGGGCGCCATTTACTGGAACCAACTATGAACTTGGTGTCACCATATCGGGTCGACCGGTCGAAATCTATGCCATGCTTGGTGGGCAGTGGCCGCATTCCAGCTACATGGTGCCTGGCGGGGTGATGTGTTCGCCTACATTGACAGATGTCACGCGCGCATGGTCGATACTGGAGCACTTCCGAACCAACTGGATTGAGCCTATGTGGCTGGGATGCTCACTTGAGCGCTATGAAGAAATCAAGACATATGATGACTTCATGGCATGGCTGGATGAAAAGCCGGAGCATGCAAACTCTGACCTTGGCATGATGTGGCGCATGGGCTGTGATGTGGGGCTAGACAAGTATGGCAAGGGCCTGGACAAGTTTGTCTCATGGGGTTACCTGCCTCACGAAGACAAATACAATAAACCCACCATCGAAGGTCGAAATGGTGCAGTACAAATGCCCAGTGGTGTGTTTGATGGCGCCTCCGGCACACACAAACTCATGGATCAGGCAATGACACGTGAGGACACAACCCATGCTTGGTATGACGAGAGCGGTGCTACACACCCGTTCGACAGAACCACGAATCCGGTGTCCAATAATAATCAGGACTTCAATGACAAATATTCATGGGCAACGGCGGTGATGCATGCCGAGAACGGGCATCTTGAAGCGGGCCCGCTTGCTCGTGAATTAATCTACGGTGGAGACCATATGGAAGATTGGCAGCACCGTGATGGACTGGTTCTGGACATGTACAAAAAAATGGGTGGCGCGAATGTTTTGCTTCGGCATTTTGCACGTATGCACGAGGTTAAATACATTTATCGTCAGATAGAGCGTTGCTTGCGAGAACTGCGCCTGGATGAGCCTTTCTACATTAAACCGCAAGAAAAAGACGGGCAGGGTTGGGGCGCAACCGAGGCTATCCGCGGTGCGCTTTGTCACTGGATTGATGTGCAGGGCGGTAAGATCAAAAACTATCAGATTATTGCGCCGACAACATGGAATGTCGGGCCGCGCACCAGTGAAGATGAGCGCGGGCCAATCGAGGAAGCACTGATTGGCACCCCCATTGCGGATCCGACTGATCCGGTAGAGGTGGGTCATGTGGCGCGCTCCTATGACTCCTGTCTGGTTTGTACTGTGCATGCGCATGACGCCAAGACGGGCAAAGAACTGTCGCGATTCAAAACCTCCTAGGGTTGGATGAGTACCGGCAACTATGAATGCCGGTACTCATTTTTGCCTGTGATAATGAATATACCTGTGAGGTTTAGCTGTGAGTAATGCAGACGACGACGCTTTGCGTGATCGTATTGGCCGGCTGATGGAAAATGGGCTGGAAACACAAACAGAGCCTTTTCCGGAAAATAACCTGGAGTTCGAGGCGATTCTTGATGAATTGCGAAAGCTGGGACCGGATGATCTGGAG
>CAZPAE010000358.1:0-1774 GCA_964584455.1 uncultured Thioalkalispiraceae bacterium | reverse complement strand
CAAGCCTTACGGTGAGGATGAGCAACGCTGCCTGGAGTGTATGTATTATCTCGTTCACCGCAAATGGTGCGATCTGCCTGAGCTCGCCGTGCCTGTTGAAGCGGACTGGTGGTGCAGACTCTGGAGGATTTAGATTATTTAGAGAGATCTGTCGCATGAGTGATAATGAACCCATCACACCGGAGCAGGCTGCTGCTGATGAATCATTGCGAGAAACACTGCGTGATTACCTGCAAAGTGGCCTGAAAACTGAGGTTGAGCCCCGCGCCTATGCTAGTGATCAGGTCAATGAAATTATAAATCGCCTTCAGTCGCTTGATGAAACGGATTACCGTAATAAGCTGATTATCGCGGGTTTCACATTAACCCCGTACAAAACTGATGACGATGATGATGTTGAACAGGCCTGCGAAACCTGTATGTATTATCTTGTACACCGCCGTTTCTGTGAGTTACCAGAACTGATGCTGCCCGTAGACGATGAATGGTCATGTCGTTTATGGCGTATCTAGTCATATTTTATTTCGCCCCCAAACTCTTCTGATTGATGATTTGCAGCTATGCGTGTAGTGTAGGTGTGGATAATTAGTATTTTGACCGCTATCAACCTGTTGCGGTTGTTGTGGGCATAAGGCAGATCATTACCATGTTATCGATTATTGGCTGTGGCAATCCCAATCGACAGGATGACGGTGCAGGTGTCTATGTGGCGCAACAGTTATTAAAGGATCCCGATATCCAGTCGTGCCCCAACGTACAGGTATTTGATGCAGGCACATCAGGTATGGATGTCATGTTCCAGGCACGCGGTAGCGATTCCCTGATAATTATTGATGCCAATAGCAGTGACTCAGAACCTGGCAGTATCTTCAAAGTGCCAGGCGAGGAATTGGAGAATATCCCTGATCCTGGCTATAACCTGCACGACTTCAGGTGGGATAATGCACTATACGCGGGAAAACGTATTTACAAGGAGGAGTTTCCTGAAGATATCACGGTTTATCTGATTGAAGCAGAGTCTCTGGAATTAGGCATTGGCCTCAGCAAGAAAGTCAGCACAGCCGTACAGCGTGTTATCACGAAAATCAAAGATGATGTTTCCAGCTACCAGCAGATACGATGAAGCAAGTTACCATCAAAAACGGGAATATTTATCTGTCACACGACCTGTGTGAAACATATTTCAAGCGTATAGAATCAGTCGCATTATTAATACGCAATGGGTCCGTTCTGCTTTTACCAGTACAACAGGCTGGTGGCGGGCTTCTACTAAAAATACGTAATGCAAATGGAGATCGAGTGATCCATGCCAGCGAGTTCTTCATACAACATAAAATAAAGACCGATGCCGAGATGACATTACCCGCCATATGGGATGCCGGTTCCGGAGCGTTGGTTTTCAGGATTGAAAATAATGCATAGCAAGCTGGAAATGATTTGCTACAGCATAAAGTAATGTTCGTTGTCGTTACTGCTCATAGATACGTACTAGTGTTCCAGTGGCGATGTTTCCGAACAATTTGAAGGATTTACTGAACATGGTATTTTTCATGGTATTACCGTTTAACGGGAAAATAACTCATTGAATATAAATGATAAAAAAGGCTTATTGATAATAGAGTGGAGTGACCGGTACTGGCAGGCACCAGCAGGTATCAATCTGGCGTTCGGCAAGCTCTCGGCTTCAGCCCATCACGCGCAGGCTTGAGGATCTTTCCGAAGAACAGGTATGACTGATGAGTGTGTTTGTTCCCACCAGTGATTCACTTGTTCT
>CAZPAE010000357.1:0-3914 GCA_964584455.1 uncultured Thioalkalispiraceae bacterium | reverse complement strand
ACTTTGCTCTTCTGCATAAGCACCTGTGGTTGAAAACAAAATACTGATCAGACAAGCACCATAAGCAAACCATTTATATTTCATTTATTCCTCCTTAAATTACCATTCCCTTAACCATCAGCAGCCACAACCGGGGGCACAAGCATTAGACTCTGATGTACTTTTAACTGTCGGATTGGTTATGACAAATGAGTTTTGATATGGACCAAGACTCAATTTTTTCGCTGTATCTGAGCAAATTTCGACAGGAGAGAAACGAGGAAAAACATGGCCATCTTCATCTTTCACTTCAGCATATGGGCCTAAGTACACAGCATATTGGCCAAGGTAATTACATACTTCACCACTTGTTGACTTGTAACCGGCTACGGTAAGCGAAGTAAAATGATAACCGTTAACCTCTTCCCAAGCGCTTTCGGAAATTTGACTAATAGCAATAAGCCCCACATCTTTAAATAGCTTTAAAAATGCCTCGGCTGATAATGAGCCCGTATAACATTCGGCCCATTTTTGCTTATCATCTCTATCTTCTGGCAAGATATCTCTATCAGAAACAATATCAGAGATAATAATTCGGCCACCATCTTTTAAAACACGCGCCATCTCAGTAAAGACTTTTTTCTTATCAGGTGACAAGTTAATAACACAATTGGAAACAATTAAATCAGCAAAATTATCTTCTATGGGTATGGACTCAATATTTCCTTTACGGAATTCAACAACGTCATAGCCTAAATTTGATGCAACACCCTTTTTATAGGTATTAGCCTTTGCTAGCATTTCATCCGTCATATCAACCCCGATTACTTTGCCTGTTGCACCAACAAATTTAGCTGCGACAAAACAATCAATACCGACGCCCGAACCTAGATCGACGACGTGCTCACCATTGGAAATATCCGATTTCATAACCGGGCTACCACAACCATAATTATGTCCAAAGGCATCAGAAGGAATATGCCCTGTCCATTCAGTATGATAGTCCTTAGGACAACATAAACCAGGCTGTGGTTTCTCTGCCGCTTCAGCATATAAAGCACTCACATCAGAATGAATACTCTCAGCACTTTTTTCCTTTACATGTATAGACTCCATTTACTTAACCTCCATTTAGCAAGTCACTTATTCTTCGTAACAATCACAATTTGATAAATTTTCTTGAATCATATCTGATGTCACTTGCTTGCCTTTTACATGGATGGTGACATCACCATCTTGTCCTTCTACTTCAATGCCATCTACTTTTTCAAAAAAATCTGGCCCGCAACAAGATTGTGTTCCTGTACTGCATTTCTCTACCATGTCGTCTATTTTTTGGCGCTCCACTTCACCTTTTAAATTGACATCTACCCCTTCTTCTTTTTGATGAACAGTACCCATATCTGCAAGTTTATTACTCATAATTTTCTCCATTTACATGTTAGATAATTGACAATAGTGATGTTATGCCAGCACAGTGCGTTCAAAATCTGCATGACATATACAATCTGGACCACAGCCGTTCTCTGTCTCTGCTTCTGTTACCACAAAAATTTCCCAGCGATAACCATCCGGATCTGCCGCCCAAATCTTAGTTTGTAACGCATAGCAACAATCTGCTTCTGCTTCAGTAATCAACTTAAACCCTGCTGCTTCTAGGCGTTGCGCCATATCACGCACAACTGATGATGATTTAACTTGTAAGCCAAAATGCCCGGCACCTACATTGGGCTTCTCGCTTTTTTGCATAATAAGGTTAAAAGGCAGGCTATCCATTTCAAACCGAACCAAGCCTTCCTGCTGAAAAACAGGCTCCGTATCGAAAAAGACTTTGTAAAACAGTAGTGCGTTTTCTAGATCACTACTTAACAATTTAAAGGTTATCTTTTTCTCAATAAGAGCAGCCTGATGTAACTGTTGGTTCTGGCGACCAACACTTTCCCATATGCTTGCTTGTGACATAATGTTTCCCTCTTAATATGTCTAATTAGTGATAGATCTCCCATCTATTCCCTTCTGGGTCACGAATATAAAAACCATTGTCAGCGGTCTGTAGCTCATAGCCTATTTTGGCTAAACGTTCACGCATATCATCAAGCTCATGTTGATAATACATTTGTAACCCGTATTCAGTATCTTGGTCATAGTTATCTTCATGCACATTCAGCGTAAAATTAACCGGTGGTTGGCTTAATTCAAACTTCGCATAATCTTCTTTTAGCTTTACTGGCTTTTGATTAAAGAATGCCATGTAGAAGGCAAGTGATTTACGTAAATCAAAAACATTTAAACTAATATGCGGCCTAACCTCGGTTTCAAAATCAACAGCGCTTGTTAACTCTTGATCAGGTATTGATGATGTTGGTGCACAACAGCTGTTATTAGAACTTGAATTTGTATCAGCCATAACCTGTCCTCTTTAAAACAATTGACATGATTGATGGACGATACAATATGCTGATTCGAATTGAATTGAACTGTACAAGGGTACAGCCTCAAGTATGCTGTATATACTTAGTAAGTAAAACTGAGACGTAGCTATCAACTTGACTTGCTATCTAACACTCTCGTAAGTAGCTAGTAAGATATAACTCACCTTTAGCCAAGCATAGGTAGCACTATTAGAAAAAATTCACACCATATGGCTTGGCATTACCCCGCTTGCACACAAATAGTGCGATATTGCACATCAAACTTGCTATATCGATTTTGTTACATAAATTTAACCAAAAAAATCAGGTGGTTATACGCTCATTATATATAGGCATATAACTTGCGTAACAATAAGCTATCTAATTCGGCTCATAACATAACGAAAAAGATTGCCCCATGAAGAAACAAACAGAAAAAAATATAAGCATATTGCTCATCTCAGAAGTAGCAAAACAAATGAGCAAACCCGGGCGACTAGAAAAGAAAATTTTAAGCATATTGTATTTATTATCTAAATGGGCTGATCTGCACTATGGTCGAGTGATGCTGCCTAACTTTATTGATAATACACTTGAGGTAGCCTACCATCACGGTCTTAATCTACAACGCCTTGAGTCTGGCGAATATACTGTCCCGTTTAATTTGGGCTTAACAGGCTATGTATGGCGTAGTGGCCAAGCCGCCTTGGTTTCAAATATTCAAAGTGAACCTCAATTCCTACACCGAATTGCTGAACCAATTAACAAATCTCTTCATGATTTAGCCTTCATCTGCGTTCCGATTCTTGTAGAAGGTAGACCCATCGGTGTGTTCTCAGTACAACGACTTGGTTTAGGCCAACGCCGGTTCGATGATGATATTGAACTACTGCGGATCGTGGCAGCAATACTCGCCCCAACGCTTTATATCATACAAAAAAATGCTCAGGGCTTATCCCACACCCACTCACACTTAGATAGTGATAGCCAAAAACTTGTAAGGCTGTGTGAAAAACACGGTGTCATTGGTAGCAGTAAAGAACTACTATCCGCCGTCAAATTAATAGAAACGGCTAAAAACAGTGATGCGCCAGTTATGCTGCTCGGTGCATCAGGTACAGGCAAGGAAATGTTTGCCCGGATGCTGCATCAAGAAGGGAATCGAAAAAATGGACCTTATATTGCGATTAACTGCGCATCAATCCCCGACCACTTATTAGAATCTGAGCTATTTGGCTATGCCAAAGGTAGTTTCACCGGTGCTTACCAAAGCAAAAAAGGCAAACTTCAATTAGCCGATGGTGGTACTTTATTTTTAGATGAAATTGGCGATATGCCGACTGACCTGCAAGTTAAACTATTACGGGTATTACAGGACAAAAAAGTAGAACCTATTGGCAGCAATAAATCAATTACAGTGAATTTTCGGATTATTACTGCAACGCACGTCAATCTTAAAAATTCAGTAAAAAATGGAGCATTTCGGCTAGATTTATTTTATCGCCTAAATGTTATTCCAGTTTC
>CAZPAE010000356.1:0-3922 GCA_964584455.1 uncultured Thioalkalispiraceae bacterium | reverse complement strand
CCTGCAAATAAATCTGTATCCCACTGTACCACGTCATCGGGATCCGGCTTGGGTTCAGCACGTAACAAGGCCTCTGTGTAAGGATGTGATGGCTGGTTAAAAATAGCCTCACTATCGCCATACTCCATCATGTTTCCCTGATATAACACCAATAACCGATCACTAATATAACGAACCAGGCTCAAATCATGGGCAATAAATACCAGACTAAAGCCCTGTTCCGCTTGCAGGGTTTTCAATAACGTTAAAATCTGTGCTCGAATTGAGACATCTAAGGCACTCACCGGTTCATCACAAATTAACAGCTTGGGTCGGGTAATCATGGCGCGGGCTATCCCAATACGCTGACATTGTCCGCCGGAAAATTCATGAGCATAACGCTGAGAGTGGGCGCTATCTAACCCTACTTGCTCGATCAAATGATGTAATCGGCTCTGCCGTTCTGCATGGCTTAACTTTTGTGGCAAATAATTCAAAGGTTCTAGGATCAATTTAGCCATGGTCATGCGTGGGTTCAATGCCGAAAGCGGATCTTGAAACACAAATTGAATATCACCTTGGGGTTTTATATCCGTGGCTAACGTCACTTTACCTGTGGCAGGTGAAATAAGGCCTAACATGGTTTTGGCTAATGTGGTTTTACCTGAGCCTGATTCACCAACAATACCTAAGGTTTCACCGCGTTTTAGATCAAATGAAATTTTTGATAGTGCCAAGAAGGCTGGCTTAGACTGAAATAAACCCATTCCCGATGGCGCAAAACAAACGGAAACATTATCTACCTGTAAAACAGATGACATCTCATCACTTCGCATATAAATGGCAGGCCTGTTGTTGTTCCGGTGTACCTAGCAATAATGGCACTTCCTGTTCACAGTGTGCTAATCGCTGTGTACAGCGTGGTGAAAAGACACAGCCTGCCCGCTCACGATCGGTATGATGAAATTGCCCCGGAATCCCAGCCAAATGTTGTACCAAACCCGATTGACTCCTAGCCGTCTCAATCAGACCTTGAGTATAAGGGTGCTTGGGTGCGGAAAAAAGTGCTCGTATCTTAGCTTGCTCCACTACGCGCCCAGCATACATTACCAATACACGATCACATTGGCCCGCCACAATACTCATATCATGAGTAATAAAAATAAGACTAAGATTAAAATCGGCGCGCAATTGTTTTATTAATGCGAGCAACTCCGCTTGCACCGTCACATCTAATGCTGTTGTGGGCTCATCGGCAATTAAAATTTTAGGCTCGCGTAACAATGCCATGGCAATCATAATACGTTGTCGCATCCCGCCAGAAAACTGGTATGGGTAATCATGAATACGTTGTGCCGCATTACTAATATGCACCCGCTCTAGCATCTCTATAGCCCGTTGCAAAGCTTGCGCATAAGTTAATTGTTTATAACGCACTAAGGCTTCGGTTAACTGAGTCGAGATTTTTAGATACGGATTCAATGCCGACATGGCATCTTGAAACACCACGGCAATCTCGTTGGCTCGAATAGGATTCAGCTGTGCCGGTTCAAGCTGTAACAAATCCTGGCCTTGGTAGCTAACTTCACCACCAACCTGAAAATGCGCTGGCACCAAGCGTAATAGGCTTAAAACTAATTGCGTCTTACCACTACCCGACTCACCCACAATACCCAGGGCTTCGTTTTCAGCCAAGTTAAAATTTACATTATTCACGATAGGCGCAGTGCCCGGCTCACCAACATCAATGGTTAAATCCTTGACCGTTAACAAGCTCATGACATGACCTGCTTGCTATCAAGTGCATCCCGCAAACCATCACCAATAAAATTAAAACAAAATAAAAATAACGATAAGATGCCCGCTGGAAAGATTAATACCCAAACATAGCTTTCCATTTCTTGCACACCTTCATTGACCAAGCCACCTAAACTAGCCATGGGTTCCTGCACACCAAGCCCAAGAAAACTTAAAAAAGACTCGATCAAAATAATTTGTGGGATCGTTAAGGTCAAATACACAATCACAACCCCAAGTAAATTCGGAATAATATGTCGACGTATAATGGCCCAGTGACTGGCACCGAAAATTTGTGCCGCAGCCACATATTGATGCTGCTTAATGGATAATGTCTGCCCACGTACAATACGCGCAATATCGAGCCAGTTCACAGCCCCTATAGCAATAAAAATCAGCAACAGGTTACGACCAAAAAACACCATCAATAAAATCACGAAAAACATAAACGGCATGGCATAGAGGATATCCACTATTCGCATCATCACGCTGTCAATCCGGCCACCAAAGTATCCGGCAATGGCACCATAATGAATCCCAATGAGAATACTCACAAATGTTGCCGCAAGACCAATCAATAACGAAACGCGAATCCCATGCATGGTGCGAACAAATAGATCTCGCCCCAAGCTATCGGTTCCAAAAATATGACCATTTTGCCAGCTCGGGGGAGTTGCAATCGCTTCATAGTCCATGTGTTCAAGATCATAAGGTGATAACCAAGGACCAATCACGGCTAATAAAATAAAAAAGAGCAAAATAAAAAAACTGATCAATGCCGCTCGATGTGCCACTAACCGCTGCCACAATAACGGCTTATGATAAACAGACTCAGCCATTAGCACCTGGCTCAGCTTGTAACCGTACTTGCGGATCTAACCAGCCATAAAGTAGATCCACCAATAAGTTTAATAAAATGATGAGCACACCATAGAAAATCACCACGCCCATCACCAAAGTATAATCGCGATTTAATGCGCCTTGAATAAAATACCGACCTAAGCCTGGAATACCAAATATCTGCTCAATCACAACAGACCCAGTAATAATCCCCGCAATCGCGGGGCCTAAATAAGATACCACCGGTAACACAGCCGGTTTAAACCCATGACGTAACAAAATGTAGCGCATAGGTAAGCCTTTCGATAAACCAGTACGGATAAATGGCATGTGCAATACATCAATCATACTACTGCGCATAATACGCGCTATATAGGCTATCTGTGGCAATGCTAATGCAATAACCGGTAGTACTTGATACATCCATTGACCTTCATTCCACCCGCCTGCCGGTAATAAGCCAAACAAAATGGCAAATACAAGAATTAACAATGGCGCCATGACAAAATTAGGAATCGAGATCCCGATCATCGCTGTTGACATCACTAAGTAGTCCACAACACTATTTTGTCGATAAGCGGCATACATGCCGACAACACAGCCTACTATCAGAGCCAATAACATGGCATATAAACCCAGTTGTAACGATACAGGCAAACCCTGGCTAATCAATTCGGTAACGGTATAGTTTTTATATTGAAAAGAGGGGCCTAAATCACCTTGGAATACACCTGCTAAATAATAGCCGTACTGCACATATAGTGGCTTATCGAGATGGTATTGGGCTTGTAAGTTCGCTTGTATTTCCGGTGCCAAAGCTCGATCAAAATCAAATGGCCCGCCAGGTGCTAAACGAATCAGGAAAAAACTCAGTGTGATAATGACAAAAATAGTCGGCAGTGCAATCAGTAAACGACGATAAAAATAACCCAGCATAGAATCAGTGTGGCTTAATGAACAAATGCTTGCTATAAGTGTGATCCATCACATTACTTTGGTAACCACCCACATAGGGCTTCACCAAGTGTTTACTCATATAAAAATAAATGGGAATAACTGGATAATCCTCTAATAAAATTTTCTCTGCTTGACGTAATGTTTGCTGCCGTAACTGAAGATCTTTTTGTTTAGTCGATAATGCTAATAACGCATCATACTCAGGATTATTATAGCCAGTATCGTTAATACCATGGGTACTTTGCATTAACTCGGCAAAACTATAGGCGTCATTATAATCAGCGATCCAACCACTGCGAAAAATTTGTGTCACTTTCTTAGCCCGCCGGTTGGTTAAAAAAACTTTCCA
>CAZPAE010000355.1:0-3930 GCA_964584455.1 uncultured Thioalkalispiraceae bacterium | reverse complement strand
TGGTATTTTTCATGGTATTACCGTTTAGCGTTAAAATAAGCCATTGAATATAAAAGACAAAAAAGGCTTATTGATAATAGAGTGGGAGTGACGGGTATCAGCAGCAATAAGAATACATGTAAATAGATCTGTATCTGCTTACAGCTGACTACTTATGCCAAACCCTACCCAGAAAAAATCATCCAGGAATTCATCACCGGTATAGCGGCTACTGTCTTGATTAATCGCCTGGTTATAGCCAATGTAGGTATGCAACGCCATAGCTTTATTGGCCGTATAAGATGCGCTGGCAAGTAATTGATTATGGTTTACCCCATTATGACCATCAGCTACGTAACCGGCATTAACACCGATGGTGGCGCGAATATTGATCGAAAGCGCATTACCAAAAAGAATATCCTTTGATACGGCTATTTCTGTGAATGCGCCACCAGCATCAAATGAATAATATATACCAGACGATATCTGAAGTAGATCATGGAGGAGATATACCAGGTCAAGACTGATTTCATTATCATTGGAACTGGAATCTGAGTCACGTGCATGGATGTAAGTATATCCTATAAATAATTCGAGGTTTCCGAGTGGTTTTGAGCTATAGACAACATTCAGATTAAACTCTGAATAGCCAGCACTTGTTGATTCCATAAAATTTGTATCCTCGGCGAACCAGGGTACAATATTGATGTTTTTGTAATGTAATTCGGTCGAAGCGGACAATATGCCTGAACCAGAAAGGTTGTCCCTTCCCTCTGACACATAACGGCTCTCCCATAGCATGTGTGCGTGCCATTCTGGCTCATATTCTTGTTTGCCCCTGTATGGGTTCTCAGGTCTAATATTACCACCTGAACCAATTTCTACATTTCGCGATTCTTCAAATTCCACCGCTTTTGCAGTCACTGGTGAAGCCAACGGAATCAAAAGCAGTACGGAAGTATACAAGCAGGCTTTTCTATGCATTTACAGCGTAGACTTAGTGTTATTATCCTGGATCACGATGCCCGAGCATCTGGTGCGTGTCACCGTATTTATATGTAATTTGAGCCTATGCTATAGGTCACGAATGCGCCCAATGATGTAGTTAACAAGCCCACGATTAGCTGCAGGCTGTTATTAAGCCATGTCAGCGTTTTAGCAGAATGCTGTAATGGAATAAAAATAATGGCGGACAGAGCTGCCATACCGAGTATCGATCCTGCGCCAAAGAGCAGCATATACAAAAGACCCGTAGCGGTTGACGTCACGTTGTGCAGTGTTAGTAATATCAGTGCGGCGGAGCCAGCCATGCCATGCATTAGCCCGATGAAGAGGGCTTTTCGCGGGAATCTGTCATGGCGGTGTTCGTGACTGTCTGAACTATGACTTGTGCCGGGTGCGTGCTTATGCGCATGGAAGTGCCGTAAGTCACCATGTTGATGGACATGGAAGTGAACCTTGTCTTTCAGTATTTTTCTTAGTACATCGATACCTAGCACGATAAGCATAACGCCAACTGCAAATTCCAGTGCTTGTGCCATATCTTCGGGAATAATACTGTTGCTGAGTAGTACTACCGAGCCAAACAGGAATAAGGTTATGGTGTGACCCATACCCCAAACCGCGCCCTGTTTAATGGCGCTGCCCAAGGTATTGGTGGATGTGGTTAGTGTGGCGACAGCGGCAACATGATCGGCCTCGAGCGCATGCCGCATACCAAGCAAAAATCCTAATAGCAGTAGCGTGCCCATTAGACTATTGCCTCTTCTTTAGACGTGGCAGGTATGTTTGTGCGCAACCAGTCATACCAATCCGTCATGCCATCACCTGTCTTCGCGGAGACGATAAAGACCTCTATTTCGGGGTTAACTTGCCGGGCATAATCAACGCACTGGTCAACATTGAAGTCGAGATGCGGTAGCAGATCTGCCTTGTTCAACAGCATGACCTTTGCAGCACTGAACATGTGCGGGTATTTAACAGGCTTGTCTTCGCCCTCTGTTACAGACAAGATGGCTACCTTGCAATGTTCGCCGAGGTCGAATAAAGCAGGGCATACCAGGTTACCGACATTTTCAATCATGACAACAGAATGTAATGGTGGCTGAAGGTCTTTCAGTCCTCTAGCAAGCATGTCTGCCTCAAGATGACAGCCCGTACCGGTATTGATCTGCACAACCCGGCATCCGGTATCTTTGATGCGTTGCGCATCATTGACTGTTTCCTGATCTCCTTCGATCACATTGATGGGGATCTCGCTACTCAGGTCACGTATGGTGCGCTCAAGCAAGGTCGTCTTTCCAGAGCCGGGTGAGCTCACCAGATTGAGCGCAAGAATGTTGCGTCCTTCAAACCAGCCCCGGTTTCGCTCGGCGAGTTTGTCATTCTTTGCCAGTATTTCGGTCTCCAGGCTAATTGCCGTTCCATGCATGCCGGCATGCGTATGGGCATGGTCGTGAGGATGATCATGTGCATGACTGTGAGTATGACCATCGTCATGATGGTGATGGTCGTGGCTATGATTATATTCATGATGGTGATGATGACTATGTTCATCGATCATCACCACATCACCTGTTTCCATATTAGTCAATTTGGCTCGTGCGTCATCCGAGCAGCCGCAAGTTGTACACATTTACATTACCTCCATCTCTCTGATTTTCATTTCATCGCCAGCGATGCAGGTTATGCGCCTGCTGCCGCATTCACACTGGCCAAAAGGTTGTTCGAGTTCGATCGTTTTTCCGCATATGTCGCAACGGCCCTGTCCGGGTATTTCGTTGATTTCCAGGCGGGCGTTTTCCAATGGCGTGTTCTTGCTGCATATATCAAAACAGAAACGAATTGCATCAGGCATGATTGCTGACAGTTTGCCGATATCGAGTGTGATGCGAGAAACAGGCCTGTCGCCTGCATTTTCACTGACAATGGCGACGATATTGCGTGTTATGCCAAGCTCATGCATCGGGCAAGTCTCCCGGTGTCAAGGGTGTGCTCAAACAGACACCGCTGAAGCATTGATTGAGTGAAATCGACATCAGCTGATTACATAAATCGTATTTCAGTAGAGTGAAACGCTGCTTATCCTCATCGCTGCCCTGGTCTGACGTGACACGCTCGGCAACATCAAAAAACGTATTTGGTACGATGCTATCGCTTAATAAAACATGTGCGGTTTGTCGTCCGTTGCTGACCCACCATTCAAACCGCATGTCTCGATTGCAGCCTTGCGTGTTGGCCTCATCAAGCAGACGGTATCTGTTGCTACTAACGCAGCCAGTCAGATAGTCAATAGCGTCCCTGACACCAGGGCCTGGGTGCCCGCTGACGATATACAGATTGCCTTGCTCCAGGATGTTGTCGTCAAACAGCAGTTCCGAGGCCTTCTGCATCGCCCTGAAACCAACAGCGCAGCCGAACCACGAATCCCCTTCATGGTATTCCAGTACCTCTGCAAAAGTAATCGCACGTATCTCTTTGTCATGCCCACGAACCATGATCTGTATTTCAACATGATCCAGTGTGTTGTTATGTAAAGCCATCATCAGCAAATGCGCGGTAATTGCTCGCCAACCAGCATATCGACGATACGTTCGCCACCAAACAGTGTTGACAAGATAACGGTAGAAGCAGGAGAAGCATCGACTGTGGCAATAATGGCGCTGTTCTCACCTGCCGGGTGCTGTCGCATCACCTGCAGTATATCTTGCGCTGACTCTGACGGTACGATAGCGACGAGCTTTCCTTCATTCGCGAGATAGAGTGGGTCAAGCCCCAGAATTTCGCACATCCCCCTGACTTCTTCACGTACAGGCAATGCATTTTCATTCAGGCGAATACATACGCCACTGGTTTCGGCAAACTCGTTAAGTACTGTTGCAATACCTCCCCGTGTTGCATCACGCATACAATGTATATCCGGGCACGCTTCCAGCATGGACTGAATCAGTC
>CAZPAE010000354.1:0-3933 GCA_964584455.1 uncultured Thioalkalispiraceae bacterium | reverse complement strand
CAAGTCAACTATTAGGGAATGTCTATTCGACAAGGTTACATTGATGATCCTGCTGTGGTGCATGGTTTGGCGTTGACGGTTGCCTAATCGGTTGAGCCTGCAGAGCATTTGGTGTTAGCGGGTCTGCGTTCGAGTGAGTTTGAGGCGATGTATGCACGGGACCCTTATGAAGCTGCGTTAGCCGTGATCAACGGCATGGGGAATACCGTCACGTTACGTCATTTTGCCTTAACATCATTCGATGAAGATGTCAGCGTATTTGGTTCAGTGTTCGGCCAACCCACTGGCCCTGAAGTTTTAGAGGATGCTTTAGCCTATACACTCAGGAATGCACCAATAGGTGATCTGGGTGCGGGCAGTGGACCACAACTTGATTATCAGCGGCGCATTAGTTCCGGGTTAGCGATGATGGGGTTGATACCTCAGGAATTGAATGACCAAGTGCATAATGTTCCCTATGTTATGGCTGATAATCTGTCGGCTTTGTATGCTGCAACACGGTATAAAGATTTATATGACCCGCAAGCCAATATGACCGTTGATTTACCGGTATTACGCAACTTTGATTTTGCTCCGGTAGGGTATGCTGAGTTTGCAGGTCCCCGTATTGATGCATGGGGTTCAACCGGGTTTTTGAATGTAGGCGTGAAAGCTAAATCAGGCGCTGGTGGTAAAGTGGTATCAGCAGCGAAAACGGTGGCGCGCTATGCCGATCAAAGTGGGCGCAACCTGGTTTCTGGTTTAAATGCTGGGGCGCAAGTTGCAACACAGGCGATTAAAAGTGCTAAGAATCTTGGCTTTGCTACTACAACGAAAAATATGCGACTCAAGCACCGTGGTGATACGTTCTTTGATCCAGCGTCAGGTAAATACCGAACAGCTAAGAAGGGTGAGAAAATATCCCCAGATCATGTTTATCCCGTGCAGAAAATATTAACGGAAATACAAGGTGTTAATAAGCTTGATAAAACCCAGCTAAAATATTTGATCCGTGATACGGACGGTAAGTTTGGTAATATTAGTGGGTTGCCCTCCTCGATCAACCAATCCAAAGGGGCGCGCTTAGGGAATGAGTGGAAACACTATAAAGGGACACCGATACCTAAAGCTGAGCAGCAACGATTGTATCGAGAACAGATACAAATAAAGCAGCGTATGCAGCGCTGGGTTACTCAGCAAACGGCAGTGCGTATATGATAAGATGGTATTTTATTTTATATAGGATTGAAAAGCATGTTAGATTGGGATGGGGTCTTCTTAGATTTAGATGAACCCATATATCATTCCTATTTGCCAACTGATGCTTTGCCGAAGGGGTTTGTTGAGGACTGGTGCCCTGATTTATCCAGTGTCGAGGCGTTTCAGCAAGGGATAGAGCCTTTTTTTGCACCGCTGGCAAATACGCAGCCACGTACCTATGTGGAGTTAACCAAATCAGGGAACCAATTATATTTGGTAAAAAGCGTGACACCGGGTTTCTCTGATCCGACTAGCGAAGTCGTTGTGTATTTCTGGGCAGTCCAACTTGCCCACTGTGTTATTACTGCTCCGATTCAGTTACAAGGATGGCAACAACATGTGGATGAGTGGCAACACTGTATTCCGTCATGTTTACACGGGTATTATCACCATTTCAATGGTTTAAATATTCCGGAATCTATAGGGCCTTCTCTTGAGTGCATTGACTTAATCAGTGATAACACGAACTGGTATGATATTAATCAGTTATTTTCTACTAGTGCGAAATCACGTGCGCAGAAAAAAGCGTTACAAGCAGATTTTGGTGGGCATGATTTACGAGTCATACAACAAACCCGTGCTGGGGATGTGTTGTTTATCGATAAGAATACGGCAGACCAGCAAATTTATCATACAACCTATGATGACTTATCGGCTTTCACACCCTTGTCTACACCCTGTGATACTATTGATGCACTCTCGGTGCAAATGATTAGGAACGTATCAACATAATAAAGGCGACTATACAAGATGCTTGCACAACATACTCTTACTTTTGCGGATAGTGACCAACCTGCCTTACAGGTTGAATATGATAGTGATATTGTCCAGTTACAAGAGTACGAACACTTTGCTAATACTATACAGCAATGGGTGAGTGCTGGGGAACGCTTTGCAGCAGAGGAAACGGTTCAAATTGGCTGGAGTGTGGTAAAGGTTGTGAATGAAGCGGGGCAACTTGTATTATTCGAGCCTCGATTTCAGCACAATAGTGACGAAGTCTATAGCCGCGGTATTACCTTAACCTTATTACATTTGCGTATTCAGCTTGCAGCCTATGATAGTTGTGATTTTGAACAGTCTATTTCATTTCCTTCCGTCTTTATGAGTGCGCAGGTTCAAAAAGATATTACGTCATTTCCTGCTATTAACTTAGTTCGAGATTTGACGGAAGACATGTATTCAGGTTGGTTAATCTATGATGCTGCCTATCAAGGCGATGCTTTAAATGAAGATGATTTTGAGGTGTTGTCGTTGTATGAGATTGTCTGTATGCGTCCAGATATTATTCCCTTTATGGCTTTACCTGATGGTATTGGCGTGACATTATCACCATCGGGCGTAGCGATTTGGAATCGGCAAGGGGAGGAATATATGATTAAGCAGGGTTCCTTGATTGAAATGATCAACTCAGAAGAAGCATCGTAACTGTGTTATGTACCAAGAAGTTTTCATTCCCCACGCACAATTAGTTACTACCATTGATAATTTCTACTCTGATCCTGCATGGGTGCGTGAACGGGCGTTAGCACACTCTTTTGTTGGACCACAAACCTCACAAGGTCGTTTTAATCGGGGGCCGATTGCTAATCGTGCTGAGTGCGATGAGGATATGCGTGAGTTATTCATCGCGCAATTAAGCCATAAGTTGCCTAAACCTATTCAAAATATCAGGGTTGAGTTTCGTTATACCACTGGGGCTTCTTGCTCTAAAAATGTGTGTCATGCAGATGGTGTCGATTATGCAGGGATTGTGTATTTAACTTTACCTGAGTTTTGTCAGGGTGGAACTAGCTTTTATCAGCATATATCCACTGGTGAATTTGTTGCCCAAGCAGCGCAGCGTGGCTGCTATGATTGGGCTAACCCAGATGATTGGTCATTGGTATATCAGGCTCAGATGCAATTTAACCGGGTTGTATTTTATCCTGGGGATTTGTTTCACTCCGTGACCAAGCCTTTTTTTGGTAACACAATGGATAATGCCCGCTTAACCCAGAATTTTTTCATTACATTGGTGCCTTAGTTTGAGGCAGCATCGATTCGGTTGAATAAATCAGGGTGTTGTTCGCCGGATAAGGGTGTAATATCTTGAACCATCTTAATAAAATCATCACTAGGGTGAATATCTACAATCAGATGAATACGTGATTGGTGTGGATGGGCGTTAATAACAGCATGTAAATCATGATTGTTGATGAGCCAAGCATGGCCTGCGCTTAAGTGAAAAAAATCACCATTACAATAAAACATCACTTCGGGGTGAGTTTGAATGGGAATATGAATACGCAGAGTTGAGAGAAAGTACTGCCGAATCGAGGCGGGAATGGTGTTATTGTTTTGACTATAACGGTCAGTATGTAAATGAATAATGCCATTGGCTTTTAAGTTAGCGACTAAACATTTACCGGGTGTGCCAGGGAAGCGTTGGTAGGCAATTTCTTTAATTTTTGGCAGGGTTGTTAAAATAGGACGGTCTTCATCGGGGCGTCGTTCTCGTGCAGGATAGCCGCGCAAAAAAACCGCTTGTGTATCTTGATGAACCTTAACACGTTGTTGTCCCCAAAGCGTATCTGGAATAGATTGAATCTCTTCTAAGATAGCCTGTGTATCAAATTCAAAGGGTAATTTTTTGCAAGTCCCAATTAGTTGCTGTTTATCTAAAATTTCCATAACTTATTGATTTTTAATGAT
>CAZPAE010000353.1:0-3940 GCA_964584455.1 uncultured Thioalkalispiraceae bacterium | reverse complement strand
AAGGCTCTGCCACCCATACAACTTCACCAATAAAATCATCAACACAATAAAGCACAGAACTATGGCGCTCACCACCGGGATAAGTACAGGCATCACTAATACGAACGCGATTTAGATTACCATTACCCTGATACAGCGTATTCTCTAACAACAATACATTTAGCACCTTATCCACCCTAAAAGCAAAATCAGCCGTTAAACTATTGCCAAAATAAATATTATGATAATAAACGTGATTTTTAGACTGTAAGGTAGAATCCATCGTGCCACAATATTGGGTTTTCGATGCTGATCCAAACTCCGCGTTATCTTTAAATACATTGTGATGTATCCACAAATCAGTAGCAGGTTCCGGATATTTTGATCCAAATCGATTATCAAGCATATGGTTGCCCGCTATTTCGACGACACTGGCATGACTATCGATTCCCGTTTGATTATTCTGATATAACTCATTGGCATAAAGTGCAACATTTTCACTCCAGTAATGTAAAGGACCGTGGGCTGTACTGTTTTGGCACTCGATTTTACTCACCAAGCCACTATTATCCGTATCCATTTGCGCCACATCAGGGAAACAATCTTTGATTCCAATCCCATGCCAAAACGCACCACGACTAAATACATAGCGTGCCGTTAAATATTGGCTATGCTTAAAGTTGATATTCGAACGAGAGGCATCTAATAACTCAAGTCGTTCTAATAATACATTCTGGCTATCAGAGACACTGATAAAGGTTTGTTTCTGATCTGGGATGGTACTATTTTCAGAAAAAGTGACATCACGAATAATCACATTCTCCACTTCAGGTCGCGCAGCAACAGCGACACTAGGATGGTGTTCTATTCTTAATAAGGCTGTTGATGTGCTAGGCCACTGGGGAACATGGATAATACTCTTACCCACACCGGCACCTTGAATAAGCAAATTACTCGGCAACCATACTGGCCCGGTTAATTCGATGGTACAAGCAGGTAGGTTTAATGTACCGCCACCATTGGAAGCCAACACATTCACTGCCGCACGAAAATCGGTTTCATTACATTGCGCCAAACTCAAATTTTCAATTAAGCTGGGATGGTTGTCTTCGAATCGCGATGGTGAAAACCCGAATGATTTCGTTAAAGGCTCACAGACTCGCGAACTGGGTGCAAGAAACTGCCCTGCTCCACACGGATTACCCACTGCCTGCTGGTCCAGCATAGGTGATGACAACTTCTCTACTTTGAAATTGTCATACAATACTTCACCACAATCCGCGGTACATTGCGTACCCCCTAAATTAGTAGACGTCATCACCGTAAAACTAAACCGAGACGTATTGGCTGGTACCGTTCGGATTAACTCCAATCGATGCCAGGCAGAATTCCCCTTTGGACCATGTAACTCATGGGTAGTACGTGTTGCGCCACTGAGATCCTTCTCGGTAATAATGATACGTGCCTGCCCGACAAAGTCATTCATCTTTGCTAAGACAGAAAACCGATAGGTATCACCGGTTGTTGGGTTATGAATATTTTGCGTCACACCGGCCCGGGTATAACCTGAAGCAGTATTAATTTTGACCGACAAAACATTATTATCGTAATAATCTACTACACCAAAATCAACGTCAGCGGGATCGGGTTGGTAGCCATAATAATGACTAGGACAATCCATGGTTGGTACATCCCAGTTACCAAGACAATTACCTTCGGTTTCAAACCCACCGTTAGTAGATATTTCTATATCGGCGTACGCCATATGGGTAATCAATATGGAGCCCAATAACGTTATTAATATATTTCTTTTCATTATCATTCCTTTAATTCAATCATGGCCGTTATATATTTATAACCCCAACAACCATTGTCATGGCGTTGGCGGACTTCCGTGTAATACATCAATATACTGTGTTGCTTGTGTATCATCGTCGGCTCTACATATCACAATGAGCTCATGATCCGCAAAAGCATACTCCGTTAGGCTATGAGTTAAACTGTCCGTCGTAGTCATATTCTGATTCTCATTTAGCATATCGAAGGTATATGCCTCCCCCGCTTCTGGATAGTCCCAACGGCATTGGGCCACCATATTGGTCGTGACATCAACGGTGATAAAACCATCTTCCGGGAAATAGAAAGGGGTAGTGGTAAAAACAGCAAATTCCGCAGGCGGTACCTCAACCTCATTAAATTGCTCACACAAAACAGTATCTAGCTCACATGCCAATTCAACGACCCAACTAGCGACCATTTGTGCACCATTTTCATTAAAGTGCGTGCGATCATCATAAAAATATAAGCTTAAGGCTTCGGCCTCACTAAGCTGACTAAAGGCATCCCAACTCCAGGCTTCCAAATCAAGTAATGGCACACCCAATGCTTCAGCAGTTCGTTTCATCGCAGCGGGGTAATAACCATGACTACGTGACAACTCATTATTGGCGTAGTGTGCTCTGGAGACAGAGGTAATTAAATACGGTCTTGCCCCTTTGGCTCTTGCTTCGGTAATGAAGTGAGTGAGAAAGTCTTGATAATCCCCACGATACGCAGGCGGTCTACCTGGGCTCGTATAGCGTGCAGGGTCATTGGCTTTTGCATCATTGTGCCCAAACTGGATTAATAGAATAGAGCCGGGTTCTAAGTCTTGCAGTACCGGCGCCCAATAGTTTTCATAAAAACTTTTGGTGCTCGCGCCGCTAACGGCATAGTTGGTAACAATAGCCGGTGATTTACTTAAAGCAGGTAATGCATCGCCCCAGCCTTGTTCACCCACTGCTGTGTTGTGAACAGTTGAGTCACCAATAATCGCGATTTTGCGATATTTGTGTGTAGTAACGGGCTGCCCACCAAATGCACCGATGGCTTGTAAACCACTGGCAGCCGTAGGATATAAAAACACATCGCTATTAGGGTCCAAGCTCTCAAACGACATTGAACCGCCAATTTGCCAAGAGTTGTTCTCTATAATCTGACCTGCTTGGTCACCAGTACCATCTGCATCAATATTATTAATAACAATACTATCACCACCAATGTTGATACCCGGTGTACCATTGTTATACGATGTATTGTATAAAAACCGCTGCCCCTCACCACTATTAAAGGTAAGCCCGAGTTCTTTATTATTAAATACAATATTATATTCTACATTAGCATCTTCCCCATTCGGTCCACCGCCGGCTTTAATACCCATGCCATTGCCATCACCTAAACCCGAGCCTGAAACACGATTAAAACCAATATAACTATTAGTAGACGCCCATACATCAATGCCATCATCAGAATTAGCGTAGACGGTATTGTAAGTCACCACATTCGCTTCGCCACTGGAAATTAAGATACCATCGGCATTGCCACCATTGGCCATCCCATCACCATTCAAACCCACATCGGAATTATCATGTACTGTGCAATAGGTAATGGTGTTATAGGAGCCTTCATCTTCGTAAGGAAAGTCTTCATAGGCACTAAATACATGAATCCCCGCATTAGTATTATGATGAGAAATCACTCCATCGATAATATTATAATTACCCCGAATATAAAGCCCTTGACGAGGCATGTTACGTATTTCGATATCGCGGATAATGGTGTAATCCTGTAACGCTCTGACAAAAATATTATCGCCCTTGGTATTGGAGGCCCCATCGAAGATGGCCCATTCACCAGGGAAACTGCGATATAGCACTGGTGCATTTTCATCGCCACCGAAAAATTTTATATTACTGGTAACGTCATACACACCGCCCCGCAGCAACACGACAGAACCAGGCTCAACAATAGTTTCTAAATCTAATAGATTGCAAGGGCTATTGAGCGTACAGCGATCCCCTGAACCGGTGGGCGATACAATAACCACAGGATCATCGTTACGCGTATTCATTAAGGATGGCAACATGGTTATAAATCGCTGACCATTCACATCATTTACATCAGCAAACACATACGCCGTAAA
>CAZPAE010000352.1:0-3947 GCA_964584455.1 uncultured Thioalkalispiraceae bacterium | reverse complement strand
CGATAATCCGGCAAATACGCTGCAACATAATCACGTAACACGCGGCCGTGCTGATCACGCACAAACACTTCGATAGCATGTAGTTGCTGTGGTGCCTTGGCTTCCCACTGCACGCGACTCACCACCTTGCCCTGCATATCGATAAAAGTTTGTTGGGTATAAAAATCAGGATGCGCCGCATAACCGCCCGTTTGTGTCGTCACACGATGCGGTATCTTAGCAATGCGTTGTTTATGTAAGGCCAACACATCATTGGCAAACTTGTTCCAAGTCCGAGCGTGTTGGTTATCTGCCTGCAAAGCCTGTGTTGCTAAACTCATTAAGCATAAACAACATACTATGAACCACCGGTACGGCAATACTCTCATGGGTTTACCTATTATTCACGCCGCCAACTGGTTCCTTGGGCTGCGTCTTCTAAGATCACGCCTTGTGCCATTAAATCATCACGAATTTGATCGGCTTTGGCAAAGTCTTTGTTAGTACGTGCCAAACGCCGTTGTTCAATCATCTGTTCGATTGCCTCAGCCGATAGTCCATCATCATCTCCGGCTTGGAAAAAACCATCCACGTCTTGCTGTAGCAAGCCTAATAAACCACCCAGTGATATCAACTCGCCCGCTAACTGTTGTGCTTGTTCAGGATCATTGTTGCGCACCCGATTAATTTCATGGGCTAAATCAAACAATACAGACTGCGCTTCAGGTGTGGCAAAATCGTTATTTAAGGCAGCAATAAAACGATCACGGAACGCAGTGGGTTGTTTAGCAGGTTTGGCCTCAATACCACGCAATGCGGTATACAGTGTTGTTAATGCATTTTTTGCATTATCTAAATGCTGATCAGAATAATTCAAAGGACTACGATAATGACTGGTTAAAATAAAATACCGCAATACTTCTGGAGAATAGCGTTCTAACACTTCGCGAATGGTAAAGAAATTACCCAGCGACTTGGACATTTTCTCATTATCAATTCGCACAAAACCATTGTGCATCCACACATTCACAAAATCATCGCCTGTGGCACCACAGGATTGTGCAATTTCATTTTCATGATGGGGAAACTGTAAATCCATACCACCACCATGAATATCAAAATGGGATCCCAGGCAATGATTAGACATAGCAGAACATTCAATATGCCAACCGGGGCGACCTGGCCCCCATGGCGAGTCCCATGAAGGCTCACCCGGCTTAGCCGATTTCCACAGCACAAAGTCTAATGGGTCATCTTTGGCTTCATCCACTTCAACCCGTGCTCCGGCACGTAGATCATCCACTTGGCGGCCAGAAAGTCGTCCATAATCAGCAAAACCACTGACATCATAATAAACATCACCGTTATCGGCTTGATAAGCCAAGTTACGTTCACACAACTGCGCAACCATATCGATGATCTGCTGTATAAACTCGGTAGCACGCGGCTCTTGGCTCGGCTTAAGAATACCTAATTTCTCCGCATCCTCATTCATGGCCGCAATAAACTTATCGGTTACCGCATCAATTTCCTGGCCTTGCTCATTGGCACGTACAATGATTTTGTCATCAATATCGGTAATGTTTCGGATATAGGTCACTTGCTCTGCGCCATACAAATAACACAAATGGCGATAAACCACGTCAAACACCACTAAAACACGGGCGTGTCCAATATGGCAGTAGTCATAAACCGTCATACCACAGACATACATCCGTACATTGGTTTTATCAATTGGGGTAAAGGGTGCCTGCTCGCGGGTCAGACTGTTATAAATTTCAAGCATAATTAAAACAAACATCGATAATAATGAGACGCCAATAGGGTAAACCAAAAATCAAAACTGCACAAAAACCTGCGACTCGCGTTAGAATACGCCTCTATTCATCCGAACAATGAAAAGGAATCCGCACAATGACACGTTTTTCTGGCCTGTTTCGCTTACTGATGCTGGGCATGTTATGGGGGCTTTTTGCCACTACCAGCATGGCAGCTACCCCACCCCAGGTTAAAATTCAGACAAATCATGGTGACATTATTGTCGAAGTCTACCCGGACAAAGCCCCTAAAACCGTTGCCAATTTCCTGCAATACGTCAATGATGGATTCTATAGCGACACAATATTCCACCGCGTCATCAGCGGTTTCATGATTCAAGGTGGTGGTTTTACCCAAAAGTTCGAACGCAAATCGACTCGTGCGCCCGTGGTAAACGAAGCTGATAACGGCCTAACTAACCAACGGGGTACAATAGCCATGGCGCGTACCTTTGAGCCTCATTCGGCGACAGCACAGTTTTTTATCAATGTTGTTGATAATGCACCACTGAATCACACCAATAAAACGCCTCGCGGTTGGGGCTATTGTGTGTTTGGCAAAGTCATTAAAGGCATGGACATCGTCGATAAAATCCGTCACTTGCCCACTGGACCCGGTGGCCCATTCCAACGTGACGTGCCTAAATCGACTGCCATCATTACTGGCATGAGCTTAGTCAACAGCAATCAAACATCAACAACTTCGTTACCAAAAGGAACTCCTTAATGATCCGTATGCACACCAGCAAAGGTATGATCGAAATCGAACTAGATACCGAGAATGCACCTCAAACCAGTGCTAACTTTATTCAATATGTCAAAGATGGTTTTTATGACGGTACCATTTTCCATCGCGTGATTGATGGTTTCATGATTCAAGGCGGTGGCCTTGAACCGGGTATGAAAGAAAAAACAACCCGCGATCCTATCGAAAATGAAGCCAATAATGGTTTAAAGAATGCACGTGGTACCTTAGCCATGGCACGTACTAATGATCCTCATTCAGCCACTGCGCAGTTTTTTATTAATGTGGCTGATAATGGCTTTTTAGATCATCGCTCACAATCCATCGATGGTTGGGGTTATTGCGTATTCGGTAAAGTCACCAATGGTATGGATGTGGTTGACGAAATCAAAGGCGTGGCCACAACCAGCGCGGGTTATCATCAAGATGTCCCCGCCGATGATGTTGTGATCGAAAAAGTAGAAATCGCGGAAGAATAATACGCCAACTGATGTCGACACTGTTTATCTCTGATCTACATCTTAGTCAGGAACAACCGCATATCACCGAGTTGTTCCTGACTTTTCTTCGTGACACCGCACCACAGGCTGATGCACTTTATATCTTAGGTGATCTGTTTGAAGTATGGCTGGGTGATGATATGAGTATTCCCGCCTATCAAGCCTGCATCGATGCATTACAAACCCTGAGCCAAAATGGTTTAGCCATTTACGTGATGTATGGTAATCGTGACTTTCTTATGCGTGAACAATTCGAATCACACAGCGGTGCCCATTTAATTCATGAACCTTATGTCATCAATCTTTACGATACCCCTACATTACTATTACACGGCGACATTCTTTGCACTGATGATCTGAAGTATCAACAGTTACGCACACAGTTTCGTAACGCCGACTGGCAAACAAGCTTTCTTGCCCTAACACCAGCAGAACGTTTAGCGCAAGCACAAAAATATCGTGAGGGAAGCAAAAAAGAAACGGCACAAAAGGCAGAACAGATCATGGATGTAACTCAGCAGGCCGTTGAGCAAACCATGCAGCAACATCAAGTTTATCAACTGATTCATGGTCACACTCACCGTCCCGCGATTCATGAGTTTTCGCTTAACGATAAAACAGCAAAACGTATCGTGCTATCGGACTGGGGGCAAAAAGGCTATTACTTACAAGTTGATCAACAAGGTATCCAGCAACACGAGTTTCAATAACCCGTTTCTGCTTTAGTGCGAGAAACCGGTTTTACCTTGTCGATAATCTTCCACGCTATATTGCTGATAGTCCTTTGGGATTTGAAATAAGGTTTCATCCAAAGGCTGCTGCTCATTAAAGTCCACTAAACTACGTGTATAACCTGGCTTCCATTCCCGTAATGGAAAACCATGCTCAAGATGTTCAACCGGATTA